>NZ_JADPIE010000004.1:0-74020 GCF_015666175.1 Halonatronomonas betaini
ACTTATATTATAACCGAGGAGAGAGCATTTGGCTCGTATTATTTTCTTTTTACACCATTATATAGACTTAATCATAACAGGTAACCTTTAAACCTGATTGGTATCATATCTTAGTCAGATTTTTAATTATGTCTGATATAGTTTGTGCTGGTCTATAGGTGTTTAGTTACATAAAAAATCCTCCCCTATAGCAGGGGAGGTGTGATAAAAGATTTAACTGTTACTGGGGTTATTTATTGAATACCAGCTGCATAGATTACGCCCATAACATCCAGTTTGATTCCGAAATATCTATAATAATCTGTGGGGACTTCAATAGTAACTACATTGCCATCTATATCTAATTGATCATAATCAAATTGATGATCGAAGAAATGAGGATCAGGTCTTTCATTAGGCAATTCGCCTTCTGCAAACCCCTGGACCTTTACAACTTCATCAACGTCATCAACCTGGAGAGTCCAATCATCTTTATCTATTGTCATTTCGATTGTAACATAATCAGGATCGTCACTTTCAATGATTTCTATTGTTCCCATTTCTACTGTTGCATTAACAAAGATAGTTTGTTCGGCAGGACCTTCGGTGTCGTAATAATACCACCAGCCTTCACCAAATTCACCAGCAGTGTCTCCACCCCAGGCTGTGGCTCTATCGAGTTCAAATAGAGCTGGACTGGCAGGGTCACTTGTTAGGTCGTAATCTTTACCAGAATGCTCTCTTACAGAGACAACCTGGAAGTCATAAGCTGCAATATCAAATAGTTCATCTTTTAATACCTCATATTGGAATTCATGTCTGCCTGGGCTTGTATGCTCTACCTCGCCAACTTTAGCAAAACCATCATGAGTATAAGGAGTTCTTTTGCGAAGTACATTATATGAGTCTGCATTGTCTACTGCATCCCAGGATACTAAGAAGCCATCTTCATTCTGCTCTACCCGGACGTTTTCTGGTGAGGCAGGTTCTGCCTTCCAGTCAACACCTACATTAAGCTGGGAACCATATAGAGAGATTGGAACTTCTGTTATTTTATCTGGCACTACTCTAACTTGAACCTCTTCTTCTACTGAACCATGGCCTTCCCAGGATATGACCATTGTATAATAAGCAGGGAATAGGTCTTCTATTATAAGGTTCTGGTCATTTACATCATAATCAAAATCCATTTCTCCTAATACTGTCTCGCCATCTAGATCCAATAATTGTACATTTACTTCTTCGATTAGTTCACCACCGGTTTCTTCAGATGGGAACTGATCTACAGTTATATCTAAGCCACCTTCTACTTGCTGGATCTCTAGACTAACATCTCTTTTCTGACCAGCAATAACCATAGCTTCAGTGTCACCAGTTGCAATAGTTACTCTTTCTTCAGTATTAACATTGTAACCAGTTAAGGTAACTTCTACATCCCAGTTAGATTCTCTTAAGGCTGTGAATGTTACTGAGTAACCATCATCACCGAGATCATCTTCTAGAATATCTGCATCGTCTAAACTAATTGTTTCTGTGTAGTTTAGATTTTCATCTGGCTGATATTCAATATAAAATTCTAATTCAAAATCTTGAAATCTATTAAACAGTAAACTCTGGGCTCCAACTTCTTCCTGCATGTCTATGTCACTCATCACGATTTCCAATTCACCTGTCTCTGAACTTTCAGCAATATCATCAGCAGTATCCTCAACAGCACTATTACCGACCATGTCACAGGCTGCCATTGTAAATGTAAAAACTAAAATAAAGACAAATAACCCAACAAATTTCAAACTTCTTTTTTTCATTTTATTTTCCCTCCCATTTCTTAGTATGTATTTATAATAAGATACTGAATTTAATTATAATAGGACGCTGAAATGATATTGTAAATATTTTTGAAGCTATAATCATGATACAATCAGTCTGTTTTTAATATTAGTTTAAAATGATTTTAGAATAACGGGCGGTCCTATAGACCTGATTATTTTGGTATCTTATTGTTATATCTTGTTTATCTTGATATAATTTATATACTAGGATAGTATAATAAGAGAATCGCACGCCAAGGGGGAGATTATATGGAGGAAGAATTAAAAATTTGTACTTTAGGTAAGTTTGAGCTCAAGAGTAATGATGTTAATATTACTGAAGGTATAAAGTTGGAAAGTAAAAGATGGGAACTTTTTCAGTATCTTGTTACTAATAAACATCGATCAATTTCTCAGGAAGAGATTATTTCAGTACTCGGATTAGATGAGAATAGTGATCCTGTAGGTTCGCTTTCTTCTCTGGTTTATCGTCTCCGAAATACATTAAAGGAAGCAATAGGAAGTCAGGCAGGTGATTATATAAGAAGATCAGGTAATGCTTATACTTTTAATGTTGAAAAAAGCTTCTGGTTGGATATAGATGAATTTGAAAAGGCCTGTGAATTAACCAATAAAGCTATTGAGGATAATTCAGATGATTGGCAGGAATCTTTCGAACAAATTTTAAATCTTTATCAGGGAGATTATTTAGAAGAGGCACATTTATGTGACTGGGTATGGAATGCAAGAAATTATTATTCAAATCAACTTGTTTCAACTTTCAACAAACTTGCTGAGCATCTGACACATCAAAATAAATATGAAGAACTGTGGGATTATTATACTAAAGTTAATCAATTGATAGGATTTGATGAAGATTTAATGTTTGGGATGATAGAAACTTTATTGAGAATGGGTAAGGTTGGATTTGCCCACCAGAAGTTAGAAGAATTAATAGAGTTTTTTGAAGAGAATGATCTCATTATACCTCTCAAAATAAAAGTATTAAAAAGTAAGTTCCCAAAAAATAATAGCGATAATCCTGGGCTTGTTCTTGAGGAAATTAAACAGAGCCTTGAAGAAGAAAAGGCCTATATCTGTCCACCAGAAACTTTTACCGATATATTCAGGTTAGAAATACGGAGAAGTAGTCGTGAAAGCCCCCCTCGTTTTCTGTCATTTTTTCGGATAGATGGCGCCTATGATGAAACAATACTTGAAAAAGTTGGTAATAATTTATTTGAAATGATCACCAAACAGCTTCGATCAGGTGATATAATCTGTCGCTGGAATAATAAACAAATTATAGCTCTGCTCACAGGGCTGGATGAATCTGAAATAGAGAAAGTAATGAAGCGTTTATATAATTCTTTTTATTATCTCTATAATATCCCTGAGGAAATTGAATTAAAAAAATATTTTAGTGAAATTGAAGGGAAATCTAAAAAATAATCCTGAATTTTGTCATTTCATCTCCTGGAACTCCTTCTGCGAAGAATTAAAATTGAGACCTCAACAGCTACTGCTTCATTAGCCTTAACATTTGTGTTTGTTTTGTGGAATATTTTTAAATCTATAGAGGGTTATTAGATTGGTTAATATATATAACATGGGCATTAATGCATGGGGTTTTAAAGATAATAATTTGGTAGATGTCCACGATAAAAATTCAGAATATTTTAAAAAAATAATTGTCCAAAGATGATTTAATGGAGCAAAAAAAAGAAGAGGATAATATTGGTCTGGCTATATACTTTCATTTGATAGAATTAGATTCTGATAATCCTGCTGAGTACAGAATGGATGCTGCCATAATACCATAAAAAAGAGATCAATAGATATAAGTAAAACTAAGTAGAGTAGGAGATAATTTTTGTAAAAATAGATTATAATTTAATTCAAATTAAAAGTGTGTTATAATAAGTCAGTTAATAAGAAATTAATTTGATTAAAATAAGGAATACCATTTAATAGAGGTTGTATTATAAATAAATATATAGGCAAAATCACTGAAAAGTGGTGACGCAAAGCAATGGGTCTAAAGATTTATCTATGATAGCCAGGCTGCAATGAGCAGAGTTTTTATTAAGCTATAGCAGACAATATTGCTATAGTTTTTTTATTTGGACAATTGAGGTGAATAAGATTATCCAATCATTAACTGCTCCTGATCTAGTTGAGTCTATGGACAATGAAAGCAGAAAATTGGGTTATAAAGTTGCATGTCTTACTTCCTCTAAGATGGAATATGGAGTATATAGTAAGATTGGATTTAAAGACATCTTTTATTATTCCAATTATAGCCTGGTTCCATAAGATTAACTGAATAATTTATTTTATATCAATTATGACCAGGATATGACTGAAATATGACTGGAATATGACTGAATAGTTTAAATAATTTAGTATAATATAAATATATATGTATGGATTAAATTGGGAAATGTTTCGCTAGGAGTAGCTGAGGAGTATTGAGCTGAAAAAATGAGGGATCATGGAAAAGGCAAAGTTTATTCATCTAGTCCATCTCTAAAAGGGGGGAGGTGGAATTTTATGAAATCTTTTGCAGTTCTTCTAATTTCCTTAGCGTTTCTGGTTGTTCTTATTGGGGGTTCAGTATTTGCAACTGATCTGGAGATAGCCGATATGAAATTTGTCGAGCTTAATTCTGTTCTCGATTGTCCATTAAATGGTTTTGCGATTATCTATTATCTGGAAGGTGATGGCAGAGAAGAAATTGTAATGCAGATTGAAGCTAACGGCCCCAGGGAAAATGTGGCAGGCTTAACTTTAGAACTCCGTTATGGTGAAGAAAATATTCATCAGTTTGATATTGATGAATATGGCAGGGCAAGATTTGATCTTAAAACAGCCAGGCTTGAGCCTCAGGATTTCCATATCTGGATTATAGATACACCGCAGATGTTTATTGAATTTTATCAGGATCATCCCAATCTACTTGTTGAAGATGGCCATATGTTATCTTTAGAAACTAGTATAGTAATATAAGTGAATAGAATTTTTTAGCTTTTATATTTTAATTGGGGGCTATTATTGAAAAGGGCTGGCTATTAGATTAGTGGCCCTTTAAATTTTTTATTATACAGAATAAATATTTATTAAATTAATTGATTAAGTATGAAGGATAAATTTTTGATCTGGCTAATATATATAGTATACTTCACTAAATACGATTAAATTATTATAAGAGTTATACAAAATACGCTCATTAGATTAAGGGAAATAGAGAGATATAGGAGGTGAATTTAAAGTTATTAGGGTGTGATTCATTAATAGAATTATAAAAAATAGGGGGTATAAAAATGAAGAGTTATTTAAAGGGTTTTAGATTGAATAAGCAGATAGTTACTTCCCTGGTCCTGGCTGTGGTTTTAGTGCTGGCAGTTAGTTATGTGGCCCTGGCAGATGCCCATCATGTTTTAAGGACAAGGGCCAGGAATGGTATGGATATTAATACCCTTGATCCTGCCCATATGATTGGTAATGAAGAGGATAATATTGGCCTGGCTATATACTCCCGTTTGATAGAATTGGACCCTGATAATCCTGCTGAGTACAGAATGGATGCTGCCGAAGTCTTTGAAATGAATGAAGCTGGAACAGAGATTTATTTTGAATTGAAACAGGGCATCCAGTTCCATGGTGGCTATGGTGAATTGACTGCTGAAGATGTTAAATTTTCATATGAAAGATTGGTTGATCCTGCAGTTGAGGCAGCTTATGCTGATGACTTTGCCACTTTAGATAGAGTTGAAGTAATTGATGATTATAGTGGAAGAATAATTTTATCAGATGTTTTTCCAGGGATTATGACCAGAACTTTGCCCCTTTTAAGAGGAAGTATTTTAAGTAAAGATGCTTTTGAAGAGATTGGTGCTGAAATGTTTGCCACCAATCCAATCGGTTCTGGGCCATACATGTTTGAAGAATGGCAGCCTGGTGAAAAAATAATTCTTACGAGAAATGATGATTATTACCGTGATTTACCGGATTTTGAAAGAGTTGAAATTTACCCGATAGTTGAAGAAGAAGCTGCTGAAGTAGCTTTTGATGTCGGTGAATTAAATGAGACTAGAATTTCTCTGGATTCTATTGATAGATATGAAAATGAAGATGATGTTATCGTTCATGAATTGGATATGCTAAGATTTATCTGGATAGGATTTAATCATCAACAACCGCCTTTTGATGATATTAGAGTTCGAGAAGCTATGAGATATGCAATCGATGTAGATGAAATAATTGAAGGTGCCTTCAGAGGCGCAACTGAAAGGGCCAATACTATTCTTCCTCCAGGGATCTTAGGCCACTGGGCAGATGCTCCTGCTTATCAGCAAGATACAGCGAGGGCTAGAGAGTTATTAGCAGAAGCTGGATACGAAGACGGTTTTGCAACAAAGATGGCAAGTTATGCTGTATCAACAGAGCTGACTACAGCCCAGATTGCTCAGTATCATTTAACTCAGGTTGGCGTCAGGCCAGATATTGAATTAGTTGAAGGTGGCCAGGCTTATCAGCTATTAAGACAGATTGACAGGCCAGGTATGCATGTTGCCTCCTTTACTTTAAATCCTGACCCAGGTTACTGGACAGAATGGTATACAAATAACCAGATCGGCAGCTGGAACTATATGCACTGGGAAAATGATGAGTTTCAGGAGCTTCATGATATGGCTAATCTTGAACCAGATCGTGATCGGAGAGCAGAACTCTATATTGAGATGCAAGAAATAATGGATGAGGAAGTAGTTTTTATTCCTATATCCTATGATATTGGAGTCCATGCCAGTAGAGATTATATTAACCCAACTTATCTCTATCATTACTCACTTTATCAGCATTTCGAGCTAGCAGAGTAAAGGTAGTAGTTAAATTAGAGCTAAAAATAATATAATTCTATTAAAACCTGCTTCGGTTCATGGCCGGGGCAGGTTTATTGAAATGGACTTTAATTTTTTGGTATCAATTCAATTTAAGTTCCTGGTCTAATTTACTGAAATAGGGGGGGGAGGAAGATGTTTTCGTATATAGCCAGAAGAGCTCTTTTGATCTTTATTACTGTACTGGGAGCAATTATACTTTTGTTTATTCTATTTCAATTTATGCCAGGAGATATGGCGACAATTCTTTTAGGTCCAAGAGCTTCAGAGGCATTAATAGAAAGTTATCGAGTTAGAATGGGGCTTGATCAGCCAGTATATATTCAGATTTTCCGTTATTTAAGCAATGTCTTAAGAGGAGATTTAGGAACTGATGTTTTAAATCATCTGCCAGTTAGTAGTTTGATTTTGAATGTTTTACCTAACACGATAATATTAGCTTTTTCTGCTATTTTTATGGCCTGCCTGATAGGAATACCTTTAGGGGTCTTTTCCGCTTCTAATCAGGGGTCGTTTTTTGATTTTTTGACTGGGCTTTTATCAATTTCAATGATCACAATCCCCCATTTTCTGGCAGGAATTTTATTATTATTGATCTTTGCTGTTTATCTTGGCTGGTTTCCAGCAATGGGAGCTGGGCAGTCAGGTGATATCTTTAATCAGCTCTATCACCTTGTTCTGCCAGCAACAGCTCTAGGGCTTGGCTGGGTAGGCTATATCGCCAGGTTAACCAGAGCTACAGTTTTAGAAGAACTAAGAGCTGATTATGTCAGGACAGCTCGATCTAAAGGTTTACAGGAAAAAGTTGTACTTTATAAACATGTCCTCCGCTGCTCAATTATTCCAGTAATTGCAGTAATAGGTGTTGGTTTTGGCAACCTGATGGGTGGTGCTGTATTAATAGAAATAGTTTTCCATCGCCCTGGGCTTGGTTATATGATTTATAGAGCAATTGCAACAAGAAACTTCCCTGTTCTCCAGGGAGGGTTAATAGTTGCTATTTTTCTTTATGCCCTGGCTAATTTTGCAGCTGATCTCTCTTATGTCTTTATAGACCCCAGAGTCAGGGGTGAATAATAATGACCAGTGAAAAAGCATTAGAGTTAGAAAAGCGAAAGAAGAGGAAATCAAAATTAAAAAAGATCATGACTAGACCCTCCGGTCTTATAGGTTCAGTTATGGTTATATTAATATTACTGGCAGCTATCTTTGCCCCATTTATTGCTCCAAGGGATCCTTTGCAGATAAATGTTATGAATCGGTTTGAAGGACCTGGACGAGAGTTCAGGCTAGGAACAGATGATATTGGCAGAGATTTATTAAGTAGAATCATTTATGGATCACGGATAGCATTATCAGTTGCTATTCCAGCAATTATTTTTGGAGTTGTTATAGGCTTGATACTGGGCATAACAGCTGGTTATAGCTCTGAAAAGGTAGATAGCTCTCTGATAGTCTTCTTTGATATCCTGAGATCCATGCCAGCATTAATTTTTGCAATTGTTATTTTAACCATGTTAGGCCCCAGTATTTATGTTCTGCCTGTAATCATGGGAGTTACAAGAGTTCCAATTTATGGCCGGTTAATCCGGGCTTCAACTTTAAGAGTTAAATATAATGAATATGTTGTGGCATCCCAGGCCCTTGGAGGCTCAAAAGCCAGGACAATGTTTAAACATATTCTGCCAAATGTTGCTGCTCCACTTTTTATTCAGGCTGCCATGGACATACCTGTCATGATAACATTTGAAGCTGGCCTCAGTTTTCTAGGTCTCGGCGTGCCACCACCTGCCCCTAGTTGGGGCCATATTTTAAGAACAGGTTATCTAAATGTCAGACATGCTCCCCATATAGTAATCTATGGAGGGCTGGCACTTATAGTTGCAACTCTCGGCTTTACTTTACTCGGTGAGACTCTAAGGGATGTATTTGATCCAAGGTTGCAGAGAAAAGGAGAATCTTAATTGGGGAGGTGTTAGATGATGAAAAATAACTGCTATGGCTGCTGTACCCATCTTCTTTCCAGAGGGGAATTAGATCAGATACACAATCTCAGTCTTAAAATTCTTGCTGAAATAGGTATTAAAATAGAAGATAAGATATTAATCGATAGTTTAAAAGAAAGTGGTTGCCAGGATAAAGGTGACAGATTATTACTTCCAGTAGAATTTATTGAAGATATCCTTAAAAAACAGGAAAAATCCCATGAGGACAATAATTATTCAGGATTAAAATTTAAAAATCCCCTTACTGGAGATGAGAAAAAATTTAGAACAGGCAGGGTCTATAGCCAGCCCTTTGGAACTGTTGCCAGTATATTAGATTTAAATAGCAATAAGCCTAGAAAGGTTACTGAAAGGGATTTAATAGAGTTTATTCAACTTCAAAACCGATTGGAGAATATAGATTTTACTGGGCCATCGGTTATTCCTGAAGAATATCCTGCCAGGCTTAGAGAGCTAAGAATGGCTGAAATCTCTCTCCGTTATAGCCAAAAAACCTTTGGAGGTGTTGCTGTATCAAGGAGTTCTGAAGTTGATTATATAATAGAATTATATAAGATAATTCAGGATAATCAGCCTGAGCCAATAGGAGGTCTCGGGATTTCACCTGAAAGCCCATTATCATACCCCGGGGAGATTACTGATATAATAAGCAAAGTGGCCATGGCCGGAATCCCTATCAAGGTTCTGGTAGCACCAATTGCCGGATTAACAGCACCATTGACTATTGCTGGTTCCCTGGCCCAGATGAATGCAAGTATGTTAGCCTTTACTGCAATTGCTAATCTTTATAATCCAGATGCTATACTTTTTTTCTGTTCCAGAATCTCTTTTCCGAATATGATGAAAGGTTATTCTATCTGGGGCTTACCAGAAATTGGACTGGCCAGTACAGCCGCTGTTCAACTGGCTAAATACTATGGCTTCTTTTCAACTGTTTATGGTATCTCTTCAACCTCCTGTGCCATTGATATTCAGGCCGGTTATGAGAAGGCTATAAATGCTTTGCTGCCGGCTTTAGCAGGGGCCAATATTTTATCTGGTGCCGGGAGCCTGGCCAGTAATACGCTGGCTTCAAAGGAACAGCTAGTTATTGATAATGAAATAATGACACTGGTTAAAAGAATTATTGCAAGGTATGATATTAATGAAGATACTTTAGGTTTTGAGATGCTTGAACGCTCAATCGATAATGGTAGTTTTATATCAGATAAGCATACTGTTAAGCATCTTAGAGATGGTGAAATATATCATACTAAACTTGGCTTTGATAGCTTCTGGCATGAATGGCAGGAGTCAGGCTTTCTTGAGATAGCAGAAAAAGCCACTACCAGAATTAAAGAAATACGTAATGAAGAGCCAGAAGATCTCCTGAATTATGAACAGCAGAAGGCATTTGCTAAAGTGATTAGAAAGGCAGAAGAAAGTTTGTTATAAACTTATAATTTATATCTTATAAATTGATTTTCACATGGTGGGCCACCAGCATACCAGAGCTCTTTTCTGGCAGGTTCTATTATCCAGGCTGCTCTGGTTAAAAATTTATCGCTATATTTAGATCTTTTATCACTATGTCTGCAGATTGAGTGGGGGTAATTGAGATGGTCTTTTAAGAATCTCTGGGCTGTAACCATTGAGATTCTGCCGGAATTTTCTTTTAAGAACTTATTCATCCTATTATCTCTAATGATAGATGAGGCCTTTCTTCGGTATTTTTCAAGGTTTTCAGGCTCCGGTTCCTGCCTGGCAAAACGGGGAGTTAAATAATGGTTGCCATGACTTAAATAATCAGCGGAATAGTTAATTTCAATATCATTAGGTGTGGCTTCAATATGGTAAATTTCATCTCCATCTGACAGGAATAGACTAAAGCAGCCTGCTCGATTGGCTTTCATTACAGCAGTTAAAGCATCGCCTATTGTTTTTTGCCGTAGAATTTCCTCTATAATAATATAGGTCGGGACACCTTTTTTGATTTTTAGTCTCGGGACTGAATTCCAGCAAATTGCAATACCAGCAGAATTTAAACCTGCAGCAGCTAGCATTCCTGGGTAGGTATACGAGATGATATCAGGGCCCTGAGTAGCTCTTCTTATTAATAAAAAGTCATTGAAGTTATCTTCCCATTCTAAAAAATTATCCCAGGTCTGACCGATTACCGCCTTGTTCTGATAGGTTGAGTTGCCAGTTGCTGCAAAGGATGTACAGTTGCCTTTATTATTAAAAATATTGCGCTCTTCATTTAAAGAAATCATTAGAATATCATGATAATTTACCTGGGCACCAGTGGCAATCGCCTTTAGTTCCGCCTCGATTTCTGGAGAGTATTTAGTAATATAAGGTAAGAATCTGCTTGCGATATTCCTGGTTTCTTTGATACTAAAGCCATTACGTTGATTAAAATTATGGAAGAAGCTTATAGCTTGTTTGATTTCCTTGTGAGCTAATTTGCCATATTTATGGCCTCTTTCTGTTGGTCCACCTCTGATTTCTAAGAAATTGGTATGGGGTCCAGGGCTTTGAGTAGTCATTGTTACAGGCCTCCTTAATAATATGTCTTCCTATTATTAATCAATATAAAATTTAATCTGGAGCGGACAACGGGATTTGAACCCGTGGCCTCTGGCTTGGGAAGCCAGCGCTCTACCAGCTGAGCTATGTCCGCCTGGTTTTATTTATTAATATTAAATTTAGCTTATAAATATATTATATCATAGCTTTAAGATATTTTAACCTGTAAAAACTAATAAGTTAACCTAAAATATGTTATGATTATTATATAATCAAATTTATGATAATTAAAGTAATGATTATCTTAAATTTTTATGAGAGGTAGGATATTATGGCTAAAGATAAGCTCCAGCTCTATTATAAATTATATGATTTGAGCCGTCAGCAACGGGAAGAAATACTGACTGGCACGATTGATAATGTTCTTGATATTATCAGACAGAAGAGTGAGTTAGTCCTTGAGCTAGAAGAGGTAGATCTTGAAGAAGAGATAAGGTCTCATAAGGATCCCCAGGGTACTTTAATTGAGATGCAGAATCTATTAAAGAGATTAACTGAACTGGAGCAAGAAAATACCGAATTATTAAAAGATATGGCTCCTGATCTGGAGAATAAGGTTAAGAAGATTAAACAGGAGTATAATAACGCCAGTGATGCTTATAAGAAGGATGATAGGAATAAGTCTGGTGGTAATAATATTGATCAGCGGAGTTAATCTTAGAAAAATTTAATGTTTTATTAATGGAGGGGTTGGAAATTGGATTGTGATTTTGTAACTGCAATTAATTGTATGGATGGGCGGGTTCAGGAGCCTGTACTTGATTATTTAAAAGGAAGATGTGATGTTAATAATGTTGATATGATAACTGTTCCTGGCCCAAGTAGGGTCTTGACTGATGCTGATTTTATACAGGTGGCAGAGTTTATCAGAGATAGAGTTGCTATCTCAGTTAATATTCATGGCTCACATCTAATTGCCTTGATTGGTCATCATGACTGTGCTGGAAATCCTATACCTAGAAATGAACAGCTTGAAGAAATTATTGATGCAGTAGAACTGATTAAAGGATGGGAATTTGAGACTGAAGTTTTAGGTCTCTGGGTTAATAGTAAGTTCCAGGTAGAAGTTGTTGTTTGACTTTAATTGCATTATATAATTACATAAAGATAATTAATATGTTTTACCTAAAGTTCAATCTATAGTTTTTTAATGTTATATATTTTTTTTTTAGTCAGCTATTAAATATAGCTGGCTTTTTTATTTGAATTTATTTTAATATACTTTCTGGTCATATGCCAGTCATAACCTGGTCATGTTTTAGTCATATTCTACTCATATTTTACTTAGAATTGAAATGTTGCAAATATTTAGTTGACTAAATTGTTTTTCCGTGCTAAGATATCCTCATAATAACTAACAAAGGGAGTTGAGGGGAATGTTTAAAAAGAAGGGTCTAATTATTTTGAGTCTGGTGCTTCTTATTTTACTGGCCGGTAATTACAATGTTAGTGCCTATCACCCCTATGATCAGGACACAATTATGATTTATTTTTACAGAATTGGAGTCATTGAAGATTGGGAGATGGACCCTCTGACTGAGCTGGAATGGGAGGATTTCGAAGAAATCTTTACTGCTGCTTTACCAGGTCATGAATTTAATGAAGAGCTAGTGACTTCCACTTATTTAGATAATGTTCAGTTAATTGCTCAGATCATCAATGCTGTAGATCAGGAAGAGTTTATTTATACTTTCAGTGACAATTTAAATAGGGAACAGAAAATCCTTGCAACTGCAGATATTCTTGAATTAAATTTTTATCATGATGGCCCCAGACCAGTCTTAGTTGATGCTTTAAATATGTTGCTAAAAGCCAGGGTAGATTTAGGGTTATATATTCCATATTTAGGCCATATCAATGATTATGATATTTATCAGGCAAGCCGTCTAAAAAGAGAATCTATCAATAAAGATGATTTTCAGAATGCTGTCCCAGAATTATTTGAAGTCGGTGTTAAAGGTTTAGATACCATACCTGGTGGCACCTTTACCGGGTACAATATAAAAGACTATAATGAAAATCCATTATTTGATCCTGAATTTAAGATCAGATACGATCACGGTAATATGGGGCATCTACTCCAGATGGTTTCTCTTTTAAGAAGAGATAATTTCTATGTTGACTGGGATGTTAAAGGCAGAATTTCATCCTATGTTCATCATATTGATCAATGGGGGGAGCCTTCTCCTGAATCTATAATAGCAGAGATCGATGATAACAGAGTTGTTGTTGGTTCTGCTTCTTATGATATCTTGATTGAATTTCCAAATTTGAGTCAGATGGAGAGATTTAAGGTTTTAGTAGATGATTTTGCCAGAAGAAAACAGGAAGATACAAGTGGTTTGATAAGATCACCATATTATGCTCCTGTTTATGGAACTATCACATCTCTACCAGGATATGAAGAGGTTATTGGTGTTAGAGTAAATCATGGCCATTATTATCTCCAGTCTTATGTTTTAGTTGAATATGCTGAGCAGGTTGTAGAAGAACTTGAGAGAATTACTGAAGAGTTAGCTGGTGACTTTACAATTGAGACTGAAACCTATTATGTCAATCCAGAGTTTGTTAACTATTTAAGAGACAATCTCACTGATTAAGCTAAATTTTAGAATTGGATTAAGTCTTTTATTTCAGGGCCCTACAAGAGGGCCCTTTTTTAAATTTTTAACTTTTGTGACTTTTATTTTTATGAACTATATAGTATAATTAATCTAGTGAAAGATTTAATAAAGTCAACGATAATAGTAAAGATTAGATTTATATTTATTGTTCTAATCTTAAAATCTTAATAGGAGGAGGTGAAATATATGCCTGTAAAACAGGAACTTAATTGGTATAAGATTATTCCAGAGATTGATAAAATTGTGGAAAAGAATGATTTCAAAGAAGAGGAGTTATTGGAGATTCTTCATAGCACTCAGGAATTTATAGGCTATATTCCTCTGGAAGCTCAGGAAAGAATTGCAAAAAAGCTTAAAGTATCACCGGCAAGGGTTAAAAGTGTTATTTCTTTTTATAATCATTTTACTGATCAGCCCCGGGGCAAATTTGAAATAGCTTTCTGTAAAGGAACAGCCTGTTATGTTAAGGGTTCTGAAAAAATAATTGATAGAATAAAAAATGAATTTAATCTAGAGGCCGGTGAAACTACTGAAGATGGACTTCTGTCATTAGAAGTGGTTCGTTGTCTTGGAGCCTGTGGACTTGCTCCAGTTATGACAATTAATGGTGAAGCATATGGCTTACTTAATCCAGAAAAGGCTGTAAGAATTATTGAGCATAAGATTCAAAAGGCGAGCATTGAGGAGGTGCAGATGAAATAATGGCAAGATTTAATAATGTAGATGAAATTCAATTCTATAGAGATAGCCTCAAAAGTGAAAGTGAAAACAACCTCGATACTGAAATTGTTGTTGGTCTTGGCACCTGTGGAATAGCATCTGGTGCTAAAGATACTCTAGAAGCCATTAAGAAAGAGTTGGAATGGAAAAATATCAAGGATATTAAAATATCTCAGACAGGCTGTATGGGGTATTGTGTAGGAGAGCCTCTGGTTGAAATAAGGCAGGGCGATTCAAAAGTATTATATGAGAATATAAAAGATTTCAAAGTAGAAGAATTGCTCCAGCAGCATTTAATCGAGGGAAATATAGTTGAACGCTGGCAGGTAGATGAAGATTTAGATTTTTTCAAGGCCCAGGAAAGAATAGTATTAAAGAATTGTGGATTGATTGATCCAGAAAGTATTGATGATGCAATTAGCAACGGAGCTTATCGAGGCCTTGCCAAAGCAATTAAGGAGATGGACCAGGAAGACATAGTAAATGAAATAACTGTATCAAAGCTCAGAGGGCGGGGTGGAGGCGGTTTTCCAACTGGTATGAAGTGGAAATTCGCATTAGACAGTCCAGGCGAAAAGAAATATGTTGTCTGTAATGCAGATGAAGGTGATCCTGGAGCCTTTATGGATAGAAGTATTCTAGAAGGGGACCCCCACCGTTTGATTGAAGGCATGATTATTGCCGGCTATGCCATTGGAGCTAATTATGGATATGTTTACTGTAGAGCAGAATATCCTCTGGCAATTAGTAGATTGAGAAAAGCTATTAAAGATGCTGAAGATTACGGAATTTTAGGAGAAAATATTCTTGGTTCAGGGTTTGATTTTAATCTGGATATCAGGTTAGGTGCTGGTGCTTTTGTCTGTGGCGAAGAAACAGCTTTACTGGCATCACTGGAAGGTCATAGAGGCGAGCCTAAGCCGCGGCCACCTTATCCTCCACAGAAAGGATATAAGGGTTACCCAACTGTAATTAATAATGTTGAAACCCTGGCTAATATTCCAGATATAATTGATAAAGGCAGGCACTGGTTTAAAAATATCGGAACTGAAGATAGCCCGGGGACTAAAGTTTTTGCTCTGGCCGGTAAAGTTAGAAATAATGGTCTGGTAGAAGTTCCAATGGGAACAAAATTAGGTGATATTGTCTTTGACATCGGTGGCGGTCTAATCAATGATGGTAAATTCAAGGCTGCCCAGACTGGAGGGCCTTCTGGCGGTTGTATTCCGATTGAGCATTTAAATGTTCCTATTGATTATGATTCATTAAAAGAACTTGGAACTATCATGGGTTCTGGTGGATTAATTGTTATGGACCAGCAGGATTGTATGGTCGATCTGGCTAAATATTTTATAGATTTCTGTAAAGATGAATCCTGCGGGAAATGCACACCCTGTAGAATTGGTACAACTAGAATGCTAGAAATACTTGATAAGATAACAAAGGGAGAAGGAGAGCAGAAAGATTTAGATCTTTTATTAGATATGGGAGAAAAGGTTCAGGATTCTTCTTTCTGTGGCCTGGGTCAGACTGCCCCAAATCCAGTTGTTAGTACTGCCAGGTATTTTATGGACGAATATAAAGCCCATATTGAAGATAATTACTGTGAATCTTCAAGATGTGCCTCAATGTTTGATTCGCCATGTCAGAACTCCTGTCCTGCTAATGTTGATGTTCCTAAATATATTGATCTAGTAAGACAGGGGCGCTATAAAGAAGCCTATAAGGAAATACAGCGAGAAAATCCACTTGTTCTTGTCTGTGGCAGAGTCTGTTACAATCTCTGTGAGCCATCATGTAACCGCCGTTCCCTGGATGAAGGGCTTGCTATTCGAGAATTAAAAAGGTTTATTAGTGATATAGTGCCTAAAATCGAAGGTGGTTATCCGATTCCAAAGATTAAAGAAGACAAGAATGAGCAGGTAGCAGTTATCGGCTCAGGTCCAGCAGGTTTAACAGCTGCATTCTATTTACGAAAACAGGGTTATCAGGTAAAAATCTTTGAATCTAATTCAGTTTTAGGAGGACTTTTAGCAGTAGGTATTCCTGAATTTAGACTTCCTCAGGATAAACTAAATGAAGAAATAACTGTCTTAACAACAATGGGAGTAGATGTTGAGATTGAAAGTGAACTCGGCAGAGACTTTAACTTTGATGATCTTAAAAAACAGGGCTATAAAGCAGTTTATCTGGCATTAGGAACCCATAATGACCTTGATATTGGAATAGAAGGCGAGGAATTAGATGGCGTTTATAATGCTATAGAGCTTCTTAAAAAGATTAATCTGGAACAGGGCATAGATATGGAAGGCAAGAAAATAGCTGTTGTTGGTGGAGGAAATGCAGCTATAGATGTTGCCAGAAATGCTGTTAGGATGGGCGCTGACGAGGTTAATATTGTATATCGCCGGAGAGAAGAAGAAATGCCAGCCCACGGTGAAGAAGTTGAAGAGGCCAAATATGAAAAGGTTAATATGCATACCCAGGTAAATCCAGTCAGAATAGATGGTGAGGATGGAAAAGTTGTTGGCCTGGAATGTGTACAAATTGAAGAGGGTGACTTTGATCAATCAGGTCGGAGGAGGCCTCAGGCAATAGAAGGTTCTAACTTTATGCTGGATGTAGATATAGTTGTAATGGCAATCGGTCAGAATGTCGATGATAAATTTAATGCTGGCGATATAAAAATTAAGATGACTGACAATAATATGATAGAAGTTAATGAAAATAAACAGACAAATATTCCCTGGATATTTGCAGGTGGTGATTGTATTACTGGACCATCAACTGTTGTAGAATCAGTTAAACAGGGTAAGGACGTGGCAAGAGAAATTGATATTTATTTAGGTGGAGATGGTGATATTGTTTCTCCAAGTGAAATAGAAAGAGAACTAAGCGGAGAAATTAAAGAAGAAGAAAAACCACAGGTTAAAATGCCTAAGATCCTGCTATCTCAGAGAATAAAAAGCTTTAAAGAAATAGAGAAAGGTTATTCTGAAGAACAGGCCCAGGAAGAGGCTGCAAGGTGTTTACGCTGTGATGTTGAGATTAAATAGAAAGGAGGCAGACGATGTCTAATAATACCGAAAAAGTTGATACTATAAATATCTGGGTTGATGAAGAAAAATATGAAACCAGATCTGACCAGACTGTATTAGAGTTTTTAAGAGAGATTGAAAGAGATATACCGACTTTGTGTCATTTAAAGGGTATAAGTACAACAGGATCCTGCAGGATCTGTCTTGTAGAAGATCAGGGAAGTGGCAAATTGGTTGCTGCCTGTAACACCCCTATTACTGACGGTATGAGAATAGAAACAAACAATAGGCGGGTACGGGAAACCAGAATTATGAATCTAGAATTATTGCTATCAGATCATGAGGTTGACTGCCCCAGTTGTATAAAGAATAGGGATTGTGAATTGCGGAAGATAACTGAAGATATGGGGATTAGAGAAGTTAGTTTTCCAGGTAAAAAAAATGAATTTAAAAAAGATACCTCATCAGTTTCTTTAAAAAGGGATCCGGCTAAATGTATTAATTGTGGGCGTTGCATAAATGTATGCCATGATGTTCAAACAGTCAATGTTCTTGAAGCAGAGGGTAGAGGCTTTTCTACCAGGATCGGACCAGTTTTTTATAATGAACTGGCAAATAGTGCCTGTGTTATGTGTGGACAATGTGCAGCAGCCTGTCCTACAGGAGCTATAACAGAAAAAGAAAATATTTCTGATGTCTGGGGAGCCTTGAATGATCCCAAAAAACATGTAATTGTCCAGACAGCTCCAGCAGTTAGGGTTGCCTTAGCTGAAGAGTTTGACAGAGAACCTGGAACTGCAGCTACCGGGCAGATGGTAACAGCCTTGAGAAAGATGGGGTTTAATAGTGTCTTTGATACCCAGTTTACTGCGGATCTGACAATTATGGAAGAAGGAACTGAGTTAATAAATCGGATAAAGAATAATGGCGACCTGCCTCTTTTTACATCTTGTAGTCCAGGCTGGATTAATTTTATTGAAACATTTTATCCAGAATATTTAAAGCATCTTTCCAGCTGTAAATCTCCTCAGCAGATGTTTGGAGCGCTGGCTAACTCATATTATCTGGAAAAGAATGATTTATCTCCAGAAGAACTTGTTGTTGTCTCTGTTATGCCCTGTACAGCTAAAAAGTATGAGGCAAACCGGCCTGAGATGATAGGTGATGTTGATTATGTGTTAACAACCAGAGAATTAGGTCAGATGATAAAACAGATGGGGATTGACCTTTTTGATCTGCCTGAAAGTGATTATGATAAGATGATGGGAAGTTCAACTGGAGCAGCTGCAATTTTTGGAACAACAGGAGGAGTAATGGAAGCTGCTCTAAGAACAGGTTATGAGTTATTGACTGGAGAGGAATTGCCAGGAATTGATTTTCAGGAGGCTAGAGGTTTAAGTTCAGGAATTAAAGAGGCTGAAGTAGAGATAAATGATCTAAAGTTAAGGGTTGCTGTTGCTCATGGCTTAAGTAATGCCAGAGAACTTTTGGAGGCGATGAAGTCAGGCAAAGAATATCATTTTATAGAATTTATGACCTGTCCTGGCGGCTGTATAGGTGGTGGTGGACAGCCAATCTATAGAGAAGATGGTGTGCTTGAGAAAAGGTTGGAAGCAATTTATAATATTGATCGGGAAAAAGAATTAAGAAAGTCTCATGAGAACCCAGAAGTTGAAATACTATATAATGAATATTTAGGTGAACCAGGCAGTAAACTTGCCCATAAGCTTCTCCATACTGAATATTCTTCTCAGAGTATTTATTAGGATTTAGTTTTCTTAAGAGTAGGCATTAAGTATGAGTTTTTATTAGAAGAAGTTTTTATATAATCTATTAATTATTTCTGTCAGGTATCATTTTGCTGCAATCCTTGCAGTAATGGTGTTACCTGACTTTTTTGTTTTTATTAAGCTAATTTTAAATTTTAAGACTTTTAAATTCACCCTTGACATCCTGATCTATTAATATTACACTTTATCAGGCCATGAAGAAATATGGCAAAAATCAATAGAGAAATGGATAAAAAATAAGTATTGAGATCTGGATTTTGGGGTGTTTAAAATGAATAAAATAAGTGATTTATTGTCGGTGGAAAATTTGAATCGGGTTGTTGTTGTTCTCTCAGGTACATTCTTAATCAGTTTAGGTTTATATCTATTTTTAAATTCTAATTTTGGGCTTACACCATTTACAGTTATGATAAATGGTTTAACAAATACATTTGGACTGACTTTTGGTCAGACATCAATAATATTTAAGCTAAGTGTAATTATCTCATTTTTATTATTTACTGATAAGACTTTTGGGATCGGAACGATTATTAATGCTGTGTTTGTTGGACTTTTTGTAGACCTTTTGACATTAATTTTTGGTAGTTTTACTCCAGAAATTCTGGCTATCAGGGTTTTAGTTTTATTTTCAGCTATAATAACTGTTAGTACAGGAATAGCCATTTATGTTTCTGAAGATATGGGAGAAGGTGCAGTTGAGGCTATTATGATGTATTTTAAAAGCAAAACTGGATTTTCTGTTAAGTCAGTTAGAATGTCAATCGATATCGGCTTTGGCACTCTGGGCTTTTTGCTCGGTGCAAGTCTGGATATTGGAACTCTGATAGCAGCTGTTGCGATTGGCCCTGTAACTCAGAGAGTCTTCGGTGTTATTTCTAATGTTAAATCAAGATCTTAATAATTTTACAGTAACTCCCTCCGTGACCCCGGGTCAAGGAGGGAGTTTTTGGTTTTGGTGCTAGTTGGTCTGGCGGCCCATTATCTCTTTGACTCTTAGGGGATAGTCAGTTATGATGCCATCGATATCATACTGGAGGGCATTCCGAATATCTTCTTCATCATTGACTGTCCAGACCCAGATGCCTTTATCGTTCTGGCGGGCAGTTCTAACCAGTTCCTGGTTAAGCATTCCGTGATAGATAGTATAATAGTCAGCTTCAACTGCAGAAAGGTTGCCCAGGGCAAAATACATGATCTGATTGGTGATTATGTCAGAGTTGATCTCTTTTAACTTGGCTAGAAATACTGGATCAAAAGATTGAATATAGGCATATTCAATCATATCGTTATCTTCGACGACCTTAGCGATTTTTTCAGCAAAGATATCTGCATTATTGTCAGTCTTGACATCGATATGGATATCCATCTGCCCATCGATTAAGGTCAGGGCTTCATCTAGAGTCGGTAAGATATTATCGCCTGGCAAAAACTCATCAGGGAGTTCGGCATCGAGATTTATGATCTCTTCATAGGTTAAATCCCCGATTCTGTATGGGAGTCCAAAAGTTCTAGTTAATGTTAAGTCATGGTTTAAAACTATTTCATTGTCCTTTGTAAGTTGAACATCCATACCGACGGCATCTATATCTGCCTCAAGTGAGGCTCTAATTGCACTGAGGGAGTTCTCGAATTCGCCATCAACGATGCCTCTATGAGAGACTATTTTGATATCTCTACCGGCATAGATTGTGCTCTGAGTTGTAAAATAGCCAATAAAGAACGAGGCTATAAGATTGACAATTAAGATTAAAGCTACAGCTGATTTTCGGTTATTTAGTAAACTATAAATGGAATTTTCGACTTTCTCAAATATCTGTAAGTTATAGGTTTTAATTGTACTTTCGGTGAAGGGCCTATTTTTTGTTTTATAATATAATTTAGTTATAAAGATAATATTTAATGGCATAAGCATCAATGAATAAGCCAGGGTGATGAAGCTGGACATTGTAATAAAGTAATTATTCAATATATAGTTGATTTCACCGCTAATGAGACCTGGAATATAGGAAATTCCAGTGAAAATAAGCAGGCCGGATATAAAGATTATAATATTCATTGCTACTAATTTAAATAGGATTTTAAAGCTTACTTTTTTAGTAAGATGAAAGCTATTTTTCATAGCCTGCCAGACCTTTTGCTTTTCGATTATAACTTCATGCATTGTAAAGATCATTCTAATTAAAAAGTAAGCAAGGGTAAAGATTATTGCGAAATAGATTATTCTAAAGATTAGATTGCCAAGGATATTATCGATTAGAAATGGTGGAAGATTAATTAAATCAGCAATCTCTGGCATTACCGGGACATTTATAGCTGGCATGATAATTAATAAAAGTAGGGCCAGGTGCAAGATACCGAAACCGATAATACTTTTTATTGATCTGGCCGCAGTAATGATACCTTCACTTATAAGAATATCTTTATTCAGGTTATTTTTATGGGTTATTATTATCAGGGTTCCAATCTCAACAAAGATAAAGATGACAGCCAGGGTGATTAAAATAATAAGCCCGATAATTCCGACTGGATCTAAGAGTATTGAAAAAGCATTTGAATTTAAAAGGACTCCAGAACTTACAGCTAGCAGTAATCTATTGAATATATAGCCAAGCAAGGGGATAAGGATATAACTGCTGAGAAGTAAATAGAGCAGGCTGAAGCCAAGATATTTTTCCCAGTTTCTTTTGAAATCTCCAAAGCTTAACAGGATATGGCTTTTCATTACCTTAGACCTCCAGATTATTGGTGTTTAGGTTTTTCCAGCCGCCCGATTAGATATGGACCGATAGATACTTTATCTAGCAGATATGTTGTCAGGATAGATAAGGCTGTACTTGTTTTCACCAGCAGTATCAGGGTTAGAAATGGGTTGATCTGAATAAAGGTGATCTCTGTAAAGAAGTAAGTTGCCAGGTATAAATATATCATGTGAAATAAGAAGATCCCAAAAGAATATCTGCTGATAAATTTAAATAGTCCTGGCTTTACTTTAAGTTTTGTACCGATAAAATATATAAGTAAAAACATACTACTTGAGAATAAAAGCATGTCAAATCTCTTTGAACTATTTTCCAGTAGAGTACCTGAAAGATACATATAGCCCATAAATCCACCGAATGTAATGATCGCTGGAATAATTAACTTTTTCTGCTTATTAAGCCAGGTGTTAAGCTGCTCGATATTGCGCCCACTGGAATAGCCAATGGCAAAATAGAAGATCCATGCTGGGAAAGTACCCCAGGTAGCTGCTCTCCAGATTAGTTCTCCATAAGGCAGAAAATCAGGCTCAACAAAATTAAAGAAGCCGAGATAAGTTATATTAATTGTAAATGTAATTATTAATAGGTTTAAAGGTTTAATGTTTTTTATTTTATCATGGAATAATTTATATAATATGTAGAACTGAAAGATTACAAGGATGAAATAACCATGTCGGTAAAATCCAAAAAATATGTTGCTTAAGACATATTGAAAATAACTTAATACTGCTCCTCCGTTACCGATTGCTCCATTTTCATGGACCATTATAAAGGCATAAATGAAACTCATTGATATGTAAGGGATTAAAACAAGTTTTATTCTTTTTTCAAAGAAATCATCGGGTAACCTATCGTAATAAGCATAGGCCAGGAGGAATACTGAGAGAAAGACAAAGATAGGTGTACCGAATGTTGTAAATAGCCTCAGGGTCAGTAATGCCACTCCCTGGGATGCTTCCAGTGCTTCCTGGCTCTGATGAATTTCGAGAACTCTGGTTATTGCATGGACTATTACAACTGTCATAATTGCTATACTTCTGAGTAGATCCAGTTCATGTATTCGTTTCCTCTTCATAATATTTTATGATTCTCCTTATTGTATTATTATGATCATTAATTATTCACTGGTATTTTAGTTGATTGTAATTAATTTTTTAAAGAAAAATATATTATTCTTTGACTAATATATTATTATGAAATTTAGTAGTCGTCAAAAGCTTGCAATTTCAGCTATTATAGCTATAGTTATCGTCTTGAAGGGGATTTTAAGAGTTGCAATAGATTTTCATCAAGAAAATTTCAAATTTATTTAAATAATTATCCAAAAACCCCTCAATAACTCTTGACATTTACTCTGGAATATCAAGGATGTGAGGGGTTTTAATAAATGTTATTTAATTCATGGATTGATACTCTATTTTTTATAAAATTACTGGCCAGAGGAAATTTGATACTAACACGAATACTAAAATTGAAAGGGCAAGTAAGATTAAGCCTGAGAAAATCATATCCTTTGTTTCAAAATATCCTGAGCTATATGAAATTGCATTTGGAGGTGTATTTGCCGGTAGAATATAGGCAAAGGATGATGCAATTCCAGCTGCTGCAGCAAAGATTAATGGATCGGCATTTAACTGCAGTGCCAGGGTTATAGCCAGTGGCACAAAGGCAGTCGATGTTGCTGTTAGACTGCAGAAAAACATAATACTCAAACTGGTCATTGCTGCTACAACTATAATAACTAAGTTTATTGGTAGGTGCTGGATCTGGGCCATAAAACTATTTACTATCCAGGAGATCACTCCACTTTCACTTAAACCTGAACCCAGGGCCAGACCTCCTCCAATCAGGATTAATACTCCCCAGTTAACTTCATTACTTAATTCCTCCCAGCTTAAGACGCCAATCATTGGAAGACACATAGTGATTGAGCCGCCGACAGCAACTAGATAAAGCCAGTTATCAGGGAGAGCAAAGAACGATTCAGCCAGCCATAAAACTACAATTGCCATAAAGATTAGCAAAAATCGCCGGACTCCCCATTTATTATTTTCATTGATTTCCATCTCTAATGCACTGGCTGGAACTTCTATTTCATCTATCTCAGGTGGATAGATCAGAATAACAACTAACCAGGCAACAGGTAATAAGATTAGTGAAAAGGGAAGACCTATCATAATCCAGTCAAGGAAGCTGATATTAACCCCGGCCATGTCACTTAAAAACCCAATTGTAATCGGGTTAGGCGGTGTTCCAACTGGTGTGGCTATTCCCCCGATTGTTCCGGCATAGGCGATACCGATCATAAATGATCTCTTTAAATTTGGGTATTCTCCTTTACTAACTTCGATGATGCTGATTACTATTGGGACAACAAGGGCAACAGTTGAGGTATTAGACATCCACATAGATAAAATTGCAACTATTGCCATCATGGCAAATAGGAGCCTTCTGACTCTGGTACCAGCCAGCTTAATAAAGGAGATACTAATCTTTCTATCTAGATCAAATTTCTGAAGGCCAGCGGCCAGCACAAATCCTACAAATAATAGGGTATTGACCGGGTGGGCCAATGAAGCCAGTGATTCCTGGAACGGCAGGATATTAAAGATGCCCTGTAGAAATATAATTAATAGGGCGGTGATTGGAATAGGGATTAACTCTGTTGACCAGAGCAATGCTGAAACTAAAGCTATTCCTATCATCTGAAAGCCTGATCTGGATAATCCAGTCGGCGGAGCCAGCAGGTTAACAGCAGCAAGTATTAAAATAACTGCTGCTGTAATAACTAACTGGAGTATCAGGCTCTGATCATTCTCAGTAGTGCTGGTAGCTTTTGATTTTTGATTATCTATTTCATCTGATTTTGTTTCTGCATATTCCATTGAGAGATCTACTCCTTTGGATATATAGGTTTATAATAGTTTTAAGAGAACAGTCTATCTTAACTAGTTTTCTGATGTCTATATTTTGGAAGAAGTTTTGGAGCTCTTCTGTCTTCTGGAATTCCAGCCTCTTTAAGCTCTTGATGGTATTTATCTAGATGTTTGAGGCCTGGCTGACCAGGTTTGTTCTCGTTGCAGTTCTTTGCTGCATCCTGACCGGCTCTCCGTCCAAATACCAGAATATCCAGGAGAGAATTGCCCATTAGCCTATTATGGCCATGAATACCGCCAGCTGTTTCACCGGCAACATATAGGTTTTCAACTTTTGTCCGGCCATTTTCATCTATTAAAATTCCTCCGTTTTGATAGTGGAGGGTAGGATAGACCAGCAATGGCTCTTTCCTCATATCAATATTATATTTGAGATAGCGGCGATGCATGGCAGGTAGCTGTTTCTCAATTGTGCCTTCGCCATGGATTCTTTCAATTAAAGGAGTATCCAGCCAGACACCGATCATACCTGTTGGGGTCTCAATACCTAGATCCCGTCCTTTACATTCTCTTATTATAGCTGCAGCTTCAACATCTCTGGTTTCTAGAGGATTAACAAACTGTTCTCCATTTATATTAAGTGGAGTTCCACCTAAACCTCTGACTTTTTCAGTTACCAGGCTGCCCTGGATCTGGGGAGGATAGGCAACTCCAGTTGGATGATACTGGATAGTATCAGGATATATTAGCTCTGCGCCAGCTCTGTATGAAAGGATTAGCCCATCTCCAGTAGCACCATAATGATTGGTGGTCGGGAAACCCTGATAGTGAAGCCTGCCTGAGCCGCCTGTGGCCATAATAACTTTATTGGCTCTGGCAATATAATATTCTTCAGTCTCCAGATTATAAAGAACTGCGCCCGCTGCCCGTCCCTGATCATCGATTAATAGTTCAACTGCTGGAGCAAATTCTACAACTTCAATATCATTATTATAGACTTCATCTCTGAGAACTCGCATTATTTCTGCTCCACTATAATCTCTGGCAGAATGGGCTCTCATTCTTGAAGTACCGCCGCCATGAAAGGTTTCCATGGATCCATCTTCTTCTTTATTAAGCATAATCCCCATATCTTCCATCCAGGAGATTATCTCTGGACCATCCATAACCAGAGCTTTTACTAATTCAGGTATGTTCTTATAATGGCCACCACCCATCGCATCAATAAAATGTTCTACCGGGGAATCCTCTGGCTTATCAGCTGCCTGAATTCCACCCTGGGCCATCATTGTATTGGCATCACCAAATCTCAATTTTGTAACCAGGAGAGGCTCAGCCCCATGCTTTTTAGCTTCTAGAGCTGCAGCAGCACCAGCACCTCCACCACCAATTATTAAGATATCTGCCTCATAATCAGCTGCATTAAGGTCTAAATCAATATCTTTAATGCTGCTATAAGCCTCAAGTAATTCACCTAATTCATCAGGAACTGCCTGACCCTTGCTGGGACCAATCTTTAAGTCGACAAAGCCAGATTTATTATAATCAGGGTGATAATTATCCAGGACTTCTTGCTTTTCCTCAGGATTCATCCGTGGAAATTCAACACCGGCCCTTTGATCTCTGGTTGCTTCAACCTTCTTTATAAGTTCTTTCATTTCCCTTGTATACATTTAACTTCCCTCCTTTAGCTAGAAATATTCCGGTTATTATATATATCTTTTAATTCATCTATATCTGCGTTAATAAGTTTCTTCATTTCTTGATCATAACGGCCATTATTAATTTCGGCAACTCTTTTCTGAACATGATCTGCCTCTGGTATTTCATACTTACTATATAATCTTCTAACCATTAATCCGACCTGGTAATGGATTATATTGGCAGGGCAGCGGGAGGCACAGAGGCCACAGGCTATACAATCAAAAGATTCTTCAGCACATTTTTCAAAATCTCCTCGCTGGGCATAGGCTATATATTGCATAACATTTAGTCCCTGGGGGCAGGCTTTAGTACATGAGTTACAGCCAACACACCGGAATATCTCCGGGAAATAATAACTGATAGTATCCAGTTCTGAAGCAAGTTCTTCCAGGGAATAGGTCGGTTTGCTGGCCGGAAAAAAAGGTAACTGAGCCAGATACATCTGGTCTTCGACCTTAGTCTGACAGGCAAGTCCGACTTTTAGTTCTTTATCTCCAGCAATTCTAAAAACTGTTCCACAGGCTCCACAAAATCCTGAACGGCAACCACAACCTCTTTTGATATGATAGCCGGCATATTCCATTGCATCCATGATTGTTAAGGTTTCTGGAACCTTATATTTTTTACCCATAATATATATTTCTATTTTTTCAGCCATTAGATTTCCTCCTTTTAGAAAGTTTCGATTAAGCCAGCCAATTCTTTTGCAGTAAAGACTGGACCGTCTTTGCAGACATATTTAGAACCAATATTGCAGCGGCCACATTTACCGATTCCGCATTTCATTTTAAGTTCTAGAGTTGTATAGATATCAGCAGGATCGAACCCGGACTCCTTGAGCTGCTGGACAACAAATTTGATCATTATCGGTGGTCCACAAACAATTGCTTTTTTTTCTGCTGGAGAAAAATTAAGTTCTTCCAGATAATCAGGGATATAGCCTTCAAAACCTGTCCAGTCATCAGTTGCTTTATCAACAGTTAGGTGGACATCTGTCTCTGGTTTTTGTGGCCATTCTTCTGTGATTTCCTCATAATGAACAAAATCATTACAGGTTCTGCAACCACAGACAATATCTACTTTGCCATAGTTGTCTCGCTTTTTTAGAACATAATTAATCACTGACCTGAGTGGGGCAAGTCCAATTCCGCCACCGATAAATAGAAGATCATCTTTTTGAAAATCAGCAACTGGAAAAGGAGTACCATATGGCCCCCGGATTCCTATCTGATCACCAACTTTAAGATTATGGATCTCTGATGTTACTCTGCCAACATTCTTTATACTAAACTCCATCATTTCTGCAAGAGGAGAAGAGGTGATAGAAAAAATAGCCTCACCTGCTGGTGGCAGTGAAAGCATGGCACACTGACCTGGTTCAAAGTCAAAAGGTTTGCCACCATTTACATCTCTAACCTGATAAGTTTTAATATCTTCAGTATCCTGGCGAATAGCAGTTATAATGGCTTTGCCAGGCAATAATGGATCTTTTGCTATCTCAGTCATTAATAACACCTCCTGCCAGGGCTAAAACTTCAGTGATATCAATATTTACAGGACAGCTGCCAAGACAGCGGCCACAACCAACACAGGCCAGGCTTTCTTCCTGCTCTTCCGGGAAATAGACAAGTTTATGGAAGAATCTCTGCCTTAGTCGCTGGTAGGTTTCTTCTCTGGGATTATCGCCATGGGCCATCTCTGTAAAATTAGAAAATAGACATGAATCCCAGCAGCGATAACGTTCTCCAGACTGGTCAGCAGAATAATCCTGGATATCATAGCAATGACAGGTCGGGCAGAGATAAGTACAGATGCCACATTCCAGACAGCGATTGGCTAGCTCCTGCCAGATGTCGCTATTAAAGATAGCCTCTTTATTATCATAGAGTAGTTCTGGTTTGTTTTGCATTAAGGGATTATCGCTATCAGCAGTTATTTTTCCATTGAATTGATTAGCCTCTTGATTCAACTTTTTTTCAATTTCAGGTTCAACACTCTTAAAATACTGACTGTAATCTGAAAGGATCAATTCTCCCTGATCACTGCCAGCTGTAAAATAGAGGCCATCATTGTAATTGTAATAATAAAGGTCAGCGCCAGTTTCTGAACCGGCTGGTTCAATCTCAAAGAGCTGGCAGAAACATGTTTCTGACTGTTCCAGGCAGCGGGCAACCACTGTGATTGTTGAATTGCGGCGCCGTTTATAGAGCTGATCGACTGGTTCCTGGAGAAAGACTTTATCCAGGATTTTAAAGCTCTCCTGATCGCAATTACGAATTCCGAAGATAAGATTAGCTTTGCCAGTCAGTTCTTTTAATTTAAAATCCAGCCTTTCATTGTCCTTTTTAAATTCGAGATAACTTTCAGACCTGGGGAAAAGATAGCTTTTTGGTGATTTAACCGAGAGTCTGGTATTTAAATCTATCTCTAAACCTTTATTGGGTTTTAAAGTATCTTCGAAATTACAGAAATCTGTCTGGTCTGCCTTTTTTACTGGCAGCTGAATCTGATATTCTTCTTCTATTGCTTTTAAGAAATCCTGCAGTTTATTTTTATCCAATTTAAGCATTCTCTTTGCCCCCTTTACTGCCAGGTTCTGGATCATCTTCTCTAAAATCCAGGAGTGGACCCATTACGCTATCATCGTCGGCAACTTCTGGCATTTCATATAGATTTTCGATATCATGACGGATCTTATTATTTATTTTGCTTATTGGTATATCAACCGGGCAGACTTCTTCGCATTCCCCACAATCGACACAGCGGCCTGCCTGATGGAAGGCTCTAATTGAATGGAAGAAGAAATCCTGGGAAAACTCTTTGGCAGAGTCTATCCAGTCATCACTATTACTATCTCCACCGGCTATCATACAGGTTGTACATTCACAGAGAGGGCAGGTATTTCTACAGGCATAACAGCGAATACAGTCAGATATCTGGTCTTTCCAGTAATCAAAACGCTCATCTGTTGCCAGTGATTCCAGCTTTTTAACATCCTGATATTTATCCTCTGGTGAGTTTTGGATGGCAACTTCTTTTTTGCCAATAATAGTTTCTAGCTCTTCAGGTACAGGTTCCTGACAGCGCTGGCAGCGCTCAGCATTACTGGTATTACCGTGAAAATCTCTTTCTTTAAGGCCCGGGCAGGCTATTCCCCAGATTTGAATATTTTCTGGGTCAACCTGGTTGTAATTGACAAGCTGTTTATAAGCTTTGTAATCACAGCCCTTTAAAAAGATGCCTATCTTTTTATCTTTTAATTCCTTCTTTAAAAGGTAACCTGATAAATTCTTTAAACTATAGTTATTGAAATTTAAACTCTCGATATCATTAATTTCTGTTATGAAAGCTGGTTTAGACTGCCATTCAAAACGGCCATCTTTCCAGCCGATAATAATATCCAGCCCATTCTCTAATCCTTCTCTGGCCAGTTGTCTCATTGCATTAGTTATTATTTCCATCTGGAATCCCTCAACTTTCTATCAGGCCCTAATTCTTTAAGTTTGCTGGTGAATTCAGTTGCAGTATCTGCAAATTTTTTGCCTTCTGAGGCTGATATCCAGTCAACTTTAAATCTTTCTTTTTCGATACCCATATAATTAAGAAGCTCTTTGAAAACTGTGAAACGGCGTCTGGTATAGTAGTTGCCGGTCATATAGTGACAATCACCGGGATGACAACCAGCAATCAAGACACCATCAGCACCCTTTTGGAAGGCCCTTAAGACAAAACCTGGATTGATCCGACAGGAGCAGGGAACTCTAATGATCTTGATATTCTCTGGATAGCCCATTCGGCTTGTTCCAGCCAGGTCGGCCCCGGCATAGCTACACCAGTTGCAGCAGAAAGCCACTAATAAAGGCTCGAAATTATTTTTATCTATTTGCTTATTCATTTTTTCTTTTACAGGCATATAGCATCCACCTCTGAAAGAATTTCTTTATTACTGAAACCTTTAAGATTTATTGTGCTTGAACGGCAGGTAACTGTACAGGCTCCACAGCCCTGACAGAGAGCTTCATTAACTCTGGCCACCATTCCATGTTTTTCAGCCTCATCTTTCTCAATTGCACTGTAAGGACAGACCTCTTTACAGGAGAAACAGCTTGAACATTCAGCCTGATTGACTTCAGCCACACAGGGGTTGTTGACCAGGCTGTCTTTGCTTAAAATACCAATTGCTTTGGCTGCAGCTCCACTGGCCTGGGCCACTGTTTCTGGAATATCTTTAGGGCCCTGACAGGCACCTGCTAAAAAGATTCCAGCAGTCTGGGTTTCAACAGGCTTTAATTTTGGGTGGGCTTCAGTAAAGAAACCACTGGCACCCTGACTGATACCTAACTGGCGACTTACATCACCGGCTTTTTGATCAGGAATGGCTGCAGGTGACAGGATAACCAGATCTGAATTAAGCTCCAGGAATTCACCGGTCATGGCATCGATAGCCTCAACTCTCAGCTTATCTTTACCTGGGAAGACTTTACCGACCATACCTTTGACATAATTAACACCATAATCTTCCTGGGCCCGTCTCTGGAACTCTTCGAAACCTTTTCCTGCTGTTCTGATATCAATATAAAAGACATAAACCTCTGTTTCTGGATATTTTTCTCTGATTAACATAGCCTGCTTGGCTGTATACATACAACAGATTTTTGAACAGTGGCTGTGACCTCTGGCTTTATCCCTGGAACCTACACACTGGACAAAAACAACCCTTTCTGGTTTTTCTGAATTAGAGGGCCGCTGTAGTTTTCCCTCGGTTGGACCGGCTGCATTGATGATTCTTTCAAACTCCATACCGGTGATAACATCAGGATGGTTATAGTGATATTCACCAAATTGATCCGGGTCAGTTAGCTGGTAGCCAGTAGCTGTAATTATAATGCCGTATTTTTCTTCGATTATATTTTCTTCCTGGTTAAAATTGATTGCATCTGTTGGGCAGACTCTGGCACAGAGCCCGCATTTATCTTTTTCAAATTTAATGCAATTATCCCGATCGATTGTTGGGATATTCGGGACTGCCTGGGGGAAAGGTGTGTAGATTGCATTTCTTTCATTTAGACCTTCCTCAAATTCTGATGGAGCTTTACCAGGACATTTTTCCAGACAGATTCCACAACCGGTACATTTATCTTCATCGATGCTTCTTGGTTTCTTCTTTATTTCCACGTCAAAGTTGCCGACATATCCATCGACTCTGGCTACTTCACTATAAGTATGTAACTGAATATTTTCGTGACGGGATGCTTCGACCATTTTTGGTGTTAAAATACAGGCAGAACAGTCCAGAGTCGGAAAGGTTTTATCAATCTGAGCCATTTTGCCACCAATACTTGGAGTTCTTTCAACAATATCTACCTGATAACCAGCCTCAGCAATATCGATAGCTGATTGGATACCGGCAATTCCACCACCGATAACCAGGGCCCGTTTATTGACAGGAATACTACCTGGTGTTAATGGTTGATTATGTTTAACTTTATTGATGGCAGCTCGAATTAAGGCTACAGCTTTTTCAGTTGCTTTTTCTTTATTGCTGTGAACCCAGGAACAGTGTTCTCTTATATTTGCTATCTCTAAAAGGTATGGGTTTAAGCCTGCATCCTCCGCTGCATTTCGAAATGTATCTTCATGCATTCTTGGCGAACAGGAAGCTACGACTACTCCACTTAAATTTTTATTTTTTATTGCATCAGCAATTTTTTTCTGACCAATCTCAGAACAGAGATACTGATAATCTTCTATATAATCTAAAGCTGGCAAACCTTCAAGGGCAGCTTTAGTCTTTTCGATATCTACTGTTTCAGAGATATTACTTCCGCACCAGCAGATAAAAACTCCTATTTTAGACAACTTTAATCCCTCCTTTATCTATTTGGCAAATTTGCGGTAACCGGCCACAATTGCTTGAGGCGGGAGACCTTTTTTATTTAAGGCTGCAATTTCATTTTCGTCAATCAGATTTTTATGATTTGATCTAAGGTAGAGAACCCTGGCTGTTTCCATCATTCTGGCCAGGTCTATATCTCTGGGACAGCGAGCACCACAGGTAAAACAGGAAGCACAGGCCCAGATAGCATCTGTTTCCATGACCTGATCTATCTGGTTTTTATGAAACATCCTGACCAGTTGATGGGGCATAAAATCCATCTCTTTTGCTGCCTGGCAGGATGCACTGCATTTCCCGCATTGCAGGCAATCTTCTGGTCTTTCTCTACTTATTTCTAAAAATTCTTCTTTAAGGATTCTGGCTTTATCTGAGTTATTAACCATATGCGACCTCCTTTTTAGCCGGGCTCAAGACTTGATATAGAAGTTCTGTAAAATAGGTTACTTCTATATTAGATTTTTCACATGTCTGGCCATTTAAAAAACTCTGATCTAAATTATAGAGACAGAGAGGACAGGCAGTTATTATTTCTTCAGCACCATGTTCTATAGCTGAAGAGATGATCCTATTACCCATTTTATGGGCACTCTCTGGATTTTTTAGATTGAGGTAACCACCACAACATTCATTCCGATAAGGGTATTTAACTGCCTGACCGCCAAGGCTATCTATGAAATCTTCCATAATAGTTGGCTGTTCAGGGTTATCAAATTCTAATTCTTTTTCTGGTCTAAGTAGTAGACAGCCGTAATAAGCGGCAACTTTTTTACCTTCAAGCCGATCTCCAGCAGCAGTTTTGATCTTATCGAAACCGATCTCGTCTCTTAAAAATTCTAGATAATGGATTACTTCAGTTTCGCCAAAATAATCTGGCTCATCCTGAAGAAAATTATTTGTCTTATCTCTGACATCTTCTTTATTCTTAATAGCCCAATTGCTTCGTTTTAAAACATGGTGACAGGCTGCACAGAGAGTGACAAGTTTGTTATCTAGCTCTCTGGCTCTAATTAATGATCTAATACTACCTAAAATAGTTACAATTTCATCTCTTGCTAGGGGATAAACAGCTCCGCAGCATTGCCATTCTGGAAGTTCTTTGAGTTCTATATTTAGTAATCTGGCTGACTCCAGTGCTGTTTCTTCTAAACGACTGGCTTTATTCTTTAAGGTACAACCTGGATAGAATGAATAGCCCATAATTTCTCCCATGATTCTGGGAGTCACCTCCTGGTTAATTTTTATTAACTCGATATTAAAAGCGTAAAAACTTTAACAAAGTATTGTGTAAAATTACACAATACTACCATCTGTATATTAGCATAGGTATTTATAGATGTCAATCATATTCTTGAGATTAATTTAACTTTATATTATTATTTAAATAAAGAAGGCTTTAAAAATCATTTTTAAATAAAAAAGGGGGATAAAATGAATTTTTCAGAGAAAAGCAGAAGGCTTCTGACATTAGTTGTCTTTGTTGGTGCTGTAGTATCTTTATTGACTTATATGAATCTGCTGCCAATTGATAATACTGATATTTTTAATATTTTCTGGCCACTTTTATTGATATCAGGTGGACTGGCGACAATTTTTGAAGATAGTTCCTTTCAAAATATTTTTGTAAAGATTGCTGGTTTAATAATTCTTATTGCCGGTATAGTTGCATTATTTAATCATCTCGGCGATATTTTTGGCTAGTATCTTAATGAGTTCTTTATTTATTGATTTTACTGATTAAATTTAAATTTGGTTCGTTGATAGTTATATTAATAAAAGAAGGTGAACATAAAAAGAAAAGAACTGGGATTAATAATGGCAAGGCTAATAGTAAGATAATTTTTTTCATAATAGAATACCCCCTGTAGATTAAATTAATTAATGATATAATATATATTAGAGATATAATTTATATTTCCTGCAATAAAATAATGTCAGGGGGTAATATTTTGAAATTTGCTAAAAACTATTTAAACTTTTCTTATAAAACTGTTACAGGGAGAATATTTCTGGTTGGTTTATTGATATTTATTATATTTTTAGCTGTTGTTTTACCCTGGGAATCCCAGCGTTCCAGTGAAAGGCTGGGCTTTGATAGGACTCCGGATACATCATTTATCTATAACCAGGCAGATTTATATGAGATGGCTGAAGCCTATGGAGAAGAGGGCAGGAGCTATTATATTCGCTCCCGCTTTACCTTTGATATAATCTGGCCGCTTGTATATTTTTTCTTTCTCTGGTCAGGGATAACCCTGGTTTTAAGGAAATTTTCATCCAGGCTAATTAGAGGATTTTTGCTGTTTCCATTACTCGGAACAGTATTTGATTTTCTTGAAAATAGTGGGGCCTCATTAGTGATGTATCGTTATCCTGCAGAAACTATTTTGATTGATCAGTTGACCCCTGTATTTACATTTTTAAAATGGATTTTTATTTATATTAGCTTTATTATTTTACTGGTTGGAGCAGGTGTTAAGGTATATGATAAATTTAAAAAGAGAGCTATTTAATTTTATGAAAGGCTTACTCCTAAATAGATTTTACTGACATTATCTTCAAGGGCAGATTTATAAAATCCTGGGAGTTTGTCATTTGCAGCTTCCATCACTTCCAGATCTTTATGATTAATTAAGGCATCATATTTAAGTCCTGATATTATATCTTCCAGATTAGCCAGTGACTTTAAATTATTTAAGTTCTGTTCCAGGTCAGCTTTGAATATAGTGGCCTGGCTTTTATTATTAAAGACAAAAATAAAGCTATACTCTTTTTTTGAAACTGTCAGTTCGAGATGGATAATCTTACCAGTTGAATAAAGTTTATAGTTTTGCAATTTGCTTCACCTGTTGAGTTTTATTATTTTTCTGGCTCTTGATAAATTTTTCGACCATCTTCTTTGCTATTTTAGTATTTATAATTCTGCCAGGGCCACCAATGCAGCCTTCTTCACAGCCCATACCTTCGAGGAAACTGAACTTATTATCTGGCTTATAAGTTTTTAGAAACTGGCTGCATTCTTTCAGGCCAGAGGCTATTTCAAAATTGATCCAGGATTTATCTGATTCAGAAAGTTCACTCCTGATAGCCGCTGTTACTCCTCCACTTGCAGGAAAGGAACGGGCTTCATCTGAAATAGAATCATTAAATTCTTCGATAGGACTTAATTTTTCTAGATTAATCTCCCAGCCGACGATCATGCAGAGAAGTTCCTCAAAGGTCAGGACCTCATCAACTGTTTTATGCCTGGCTGCTTCAGACTTTTTGGTCAGACAGGGGCCAATAAATACTGTTTTTGCTTCAGGATTTTCACTTTTTATTTTGGCTGCTGTAACTTCCATTGGAGAGGTTAGTGTAGATATATTTTCTGTAAATTCAGGATGGTTTTTATTAATAAGTTCAGTAAAAGCCGGGCAACAGGAGCTGGTCATAAGGTTTGCCCCTTTATCCTTTAATTCCAGGACCTCTTCTGCTTCTGCTTGCATGACTTTATCTGCACCTTCTGCAACTTCAATCACCTGGTTAAAGCCCATTATCTTTAAAGCTGTTTTTAAAGTTGCAGAATCAACATTATAGCCGAACTGGCCCGGAAATGAAGGGGCCAGCATGGCCACAGTATTCTGCTCAGGGTTTAAGAGACTATTTGTAACCTGAATGATTCTGTTTTTATCGCCGATAGCTCCAAAGGGACAGCCTCTGATGCAGTGGCCGCAATTTACACAGATATCTTTATCAATTGTTGCCTGGCGATTGGCATCTGAACTGATAGCACCGGTAGCACAGGCTTTAACACAGGGCCTGACATTTTCATTGATTGCACCGAACGGACAGACATCTTTGCAGCGAGAACATTCAATACATTTTTCCTGGTCAATATATGCCTTATTGCTGATTATATAGATAGCATCTTTAGGACAGGCATTGAGACAGCGATGAGCGGCACAATTACGGCAGGAATCGGTGACTATATACTTATCGATAGGACAGCTGTCACAGGCCATATTTAGTATGGTTATGATGTCCTCATCAAGGGGCTCCTGATCAACCAGTTCTGTTAGCCTTGCGATCGGGATATTATCTTCTATATCAAAACCCAGGGCAAGTTTGATTCTTTCTCTTAAAATTGCTCTTTCTTTATGCTGGCAGCAGCGATACCTGGGTGTATCTTCTCTAATTAATTGGTAGATAAGTTTTTCAGCCTCAACCAATTTATCCTGACAGGCCAGGCTGACTAATTCTATATATAATTTTCTTTTTAATTTTACAAGCTCTGAAACTGTCTGATCCAGCATCTATAGCACCTCCCTGGTCAGGTATTGGTCAAGAATATTTTTAAGTTTTTCCGGGGTTACATTTTCAAAGACTCTATCTTTAACTTTGATGACAGGGGCATTTTCACAGTGGTCATCGATACAGTGGCTGGCTTGAAAACTAAATTTACTCCTGTATTTATAGGGGAGCCATTCCAGTTCTTCTATTAAACTCTGGCCACCCATCAGGAAACAGGGAGTGCCGATACAGATCTCTACCTGGATTCTATTATCGCTCATAATTATCTTCCTCCATTTAATACCATTCTATTTTTACTTCTTTATTTAAACGCTTTAGATTATTGGCTATCCGGTCGACTATCTGACTTCTTATTCCTAGCTCTAATGGTAAATTTAAGCTCTGGTGGGACTCGTTCATTGATCTGCCTACAATTAAATTGATTCTATCACTATTTAAGAGCATCTGCATCAGGCAGGTTGCTCCATCTCGCCCTTTAGGAAACATTTCGCCCTGCTTGTAATCTCTTAAATAGTCAAGGACTTTATTTAAAGTTAAGAGACCATCTGTAACAATATCTATACCCTCCAGATGTCCGACAGGTGGCACATCTTTATCAAAATAATCTAGATCACATTTTAATTCCAGCCCCAGTTCTCTTGAAGCTATCTGGGCTGTTGTGCCTCCGCAGATTGCCTTTTTGCCAGTAGCATTAATCAATTTATTGGCAACAACTCTGTCATCTTTTTCATTTTGCGGAGGGCCTGTCAGGATGGTTAAATTGTGTTTTCTCCTGAATTGGAGACCGATTAATGTTATATCATCAGCTGGCTTGCCAAAATAATAGGCCTTGCAGATATTTAGCATATGTTCAATAATATATTCCATGCTGGTATTTCTTTTTGATAACTCTTCAAGATGCCGGGCTGTTCCCTCCCAGCCTAATCCGAAATCAAGGAGACCGCCGACTCCGGCATGGACGACGCCATCGCTGGCCAGAAAGATTCTATCATTTAAGCCCATCTTCAGGTTGGACTCATAGATAGTCTTGCCTCTAATATTTATTTTCTTCTTATCGATCTTTTTAATCATGTCATTCCTATAATAAAAGGCAAAGGGGGTATCCATTTCGATTAATCTGGCATTGCCATCCTCATTGATTATTAGGACAGCCAGAGTTGAATAGGCTATTCCCCTTTTTTCGCAGATCGGCAGGGTATCAATTATTGTTTCGATGATCTCTTTAAGGGGGAGGTCTTTATTAAAAAGGCCGACTGCAATTTTGGAAGTTAGAGTTGCCAGGATATTTGCCTTGATACCGCTCCCCAGGCCATCAGAAAGAACAATTATAGTTGAGCCATTCTGCTTTAGAATTTCAACATGGTCGCCACAGACTTCTTCATTTTTTCCTGGAATATTCTTATAGAATTCTTCGACAACATATTGCATTTTAGTCTTCCTCCTGGATTAGCCTGGTCAGATCATATAAAGCTGTCTTTGTTTCAACAGTTGTCTCCCCGAGGAGGCTGGCTATCTGCTGGACGATTTTCATCTGCTTATGGACAACATCTTCAGCTTTTTCTGCTGCCATCTTTTTCATCTCTTTAACTTCTTGCTGCCGTTTTTTCTTTTCAGTAATATCTGCAAAGATCCCGACAATTACCTCATGTTCTTCAATAGGGAAGATATTTTGTTCAGTAACTATATCATATTTTTCATAATAGACTTCCTGTTTCCGGATTTTCCGTTTCTCCTGCCAGGCTTTTTGAAATAGCTCAGGGTCTATATAACGGTATAAAGATCTGCCTGTAGCCGAGCGATCCCGGTGATTAAATAGTTTTTCTGCCACTGGATTGAATTCCTGGACGATCATTTTTGGGGTGACAACTATTATGGCATTATGGGATGACTGGAAGATAATATTTGATAGTGATTCTGCTTTCTTTTTCATATAGGGGATGCACATTTCCGCCTCTGCCAGCCCCTGATAGATTGCAATTGCTTTCTCCCTGCAGCTATTATAGCCACAGCCGCCACAATTAGTTTCGTCCTTTTCGCTATATTTACCGATGCTTTTAAGTATTTCCTGGATTTCCATTTCATCAGGTTCAGGGTATTTAATTTTTTTATCTGTATAAATTCGGCTTAATTGATCTGGCTTAAAGTTATGCTCCAGTTGATTATCTCTTGCAGGTCTTGTTTTATAGATATTTTTAATAGCCTGTTTTCTTCTGGCAATGCTATTTTCTCTGGAGATAAAGGGACCGTTTATACAGCCTCCCTGACAGATTAGAAGTTCTATGAATCTGGAATTGAGGCTGCCTGATTTTAAATCTTCTAGAATAGAGATACATTCATCAATTCCAGAACCATAAAGAGCCTGATTATCTTCGATATTAAAACCGGTAGCATTAACAGCTCCCTTTTCTACTGGATAGATTAAGGCCCTGCCCCGGGAGTATTCATCTATTTTGCCAGGTTGAGCAAAAAATGAACCGGTATCCTTTAAGATTTTATCTAACTGCTTAAAGGTTAGAATGTAATCTATACTGGAATTGCCATTAAGGGCTTCATCAATTTTGGCCAGACAGGGGCCAGCAAAGATAACTTTAAGATCCTGGCTATATTTCTCTTTTAAATACAGGGCATGGATTAGGGCCGGTGATAAAAGAGAAGAGAGGTCTGGTATTAATTCAGGATAATGTTTTTCGATCAAATTTACGACTCCTGGACAGCTGCTGGAAATCACTGGTTGCTTTCTGGTTCTTACTTCATGGCTTAGCATTGGTGACAGGATTTCTGCGCCCTGGGCAGTTTCGGCAATAATATCAAAACCAACTTCTTTTAAAGCTCCAGCCAGTTCTTCTGGCGACTTATCTGGATAGTTGGCATAAAAAGAAGGTGCCAGGGATAGAGCAGTTTTGCTGTCTCCTGATAGTATATTTTTAATGATCTGGGATTGATCCCGGGGAAGAGGAGCCCCCTGGGGACAGACATTGATACAACGGCCACAATAGATGCAGAAATCGGTGATTGTCCAGGCCTGTTCATCTTCAACTCCGACTGCATTGATTGAACATTCTCGAATACAGCGGTGACAGTCCTGGCATTTTACATTTTGATCAATTAATACTTCCACTGGAATCACCTTCTATTAGATACTCTTTAAATTTTATTGGAGCATTTTCCGGGTTGACACCAATTATTGTTTCTCCATCAATATTTACTGCCACACCATTGGTACAGTGACCCTGGCAGAAGCTTGCTTTAAGATGGACCTTATCAGTAAGCTCATATTCTTTATGCAATTTTTTGAAGATATTAACGACTTCAGGTGCACCTTTAAGATGACAGCTACTACCAACACAGATACTAACTTCAATCATTAGTTAGCCTCCTTAAGAAGAACTATTGTATTTATGTGAGACTTTGGGTTCTAAAAGCAGAAATTAAATATAATATTCGGTTTGTGATAATTATTACTTTCACAGCAATTGATTTTATTTTAGCTAATAATTTAGATTATGTCAAGGGTTATTTAGCTAAATTTGTGACTGATTATTTAATAAAATCTATAGATTCTTATAAAAATTTGTTCTTGAAATAATATTAAGAATATTATATAATGTTATTGAAAACGTTACCGGTAACCTTTTCAATCAGGGTTAGAGAAGGTTAATTTAGAGTTTTAGAGGTTGAATTCTGACCTGTTATCGGTTAAATATATAACTTTAAGGTGATATAAATGGCAGCAGGAGAGAATATTACAATTAAAGATATAGCTGAAAGGTGCGGAGTTTCAGTAACTACGGTCTCAAGGGTTTTAAATGAGAAACCTGATGTTAATGATGAGACCAGAGCCAGAGTTTTAAAAGTTATTGAAGATTCAAATTACCGACCTAATGGTATGGCCAGGAGTTTAGTTATTAATCAGACCTATTCGGTTGGACTGATTATACCTGATATTAATAATCCATATTTTCCTGAAGTGGCCAGAGGCGTTGAAGATCAGGCCCAGGACAGCTCTTATTCTGTAATTTTTTCAAGTACAGATAATAAACTGGAGCAGGAGCAAGAGGTTATTGATTTGATGCTGCAAAAGCGGGTAGATGGCTTGATTGTTTCCCTTTCGCTGGCCAATAGAGATATTTTAAAACGGCTGGAATCCAGAAATATACCGGTTGTGCAGTTAGACCGGAAGATACCTGATTCAATATATCCGGCGGTAATGATTGATAATCAACAATCTGCTTATAAGGCAGTTCAGTTTTTGATAGATGAAGGTTATAAGGAGATTGCTCATATTACAGGAGATTTACAGACTGTGCCAGGTCAGGACCGGGAAGATGGTTATAGAAAAGCTATTTTAGATAATGATTTAAGGTTGGCTGAAGATATGATATTTGAAGGTAATTTTAGTAAGAGGTCTGGATACGAGGCTATGGAGCAGATGATCGCTAGCGGTAACTTACCTGAAGCAATCTTTGCAGCCAATGATATGATGGCATTAGGGGTCCTGGAGGCCTGCCGCCATGCAGAGATTAGAATTCCAGAGGATTTAGTTTTAATTGGCCATGATAATATTTCGATTTCCAACCTGGTTTATCCTGCTTTAACAACGATGGCCCAGCCAAAATATAAGTTAGGAAGACAGGCCAGCAAGATGTTGATTGATCTGATTAATATTAAACAGAAAAAAGGAAGCCTGGATAAAGAGGATTTCTTTGCAGACCAGATCCTGGAAACTAAATTGGTTAGAAGAGGCTCTACTGCAAGGGTTTAGAGGAGGGAAGCTATGGCTGAAATAGTAATTATCGGTTCGATGAATATGGATTTTGTGATTAATTGTGATAGATTACCTGAACCTGGAGAGACACTAACTGGAAGGAGTTTTGCCAGACATCCTGGTGGTAAAGGTGCCAATCAGGCTGCAGCTGCAGGACTTTTAGGCGCCAGACCACTATTTATTGGAGCCAGAGGAGCTGATGAGATTGGTCAGTCCCTTGAGGATAATTTAAATCACCAGGGTGTTGAGACAGAGTTGATTACTGCTGATACTGAAACAGGAACGGCCCACATCTTTGTTACTGATGATGGTGAGAGTCATATAATAGTTATTCCTGGGGCCAATGGAACCCTTGATAATGGTGATATCCGCTCGGTAGCGACAGAAATACAGGAGGCTAAAATCCTGTTGCTTCAGCTTGAGATTCCCCTGGAGGCTGTAATGGAAGCTGCCAGAATTGCTGCAGAGGCTGGTACGACAGTTATTCTGGATCCGGCCCCTGCTCAGGAGCTGCCAGATGAGCTTTTAGAGAGGGTAGATTATTTATTGCCAAATGAGACTGAACTTAAGATGTTGACTGGATCAGCTGAAATTGAAGCAGCCTGTAATCAGCTTTTAACTAGAGGTGTTAAAAATATAATTGTAACGCTTGGAGATAAGGGAGCTTTGCTGATAAATGCTGAAGGTGAGAAAGATTTTGCTGCTCCAGAGGTTGAAGCTGTTGATACAACAGCTGCCGGTGATGCTTTAGCTGGAGCCTTTGCAGCTGCATTAAATAAAGGGCTTGAGCCTGAAGAAGCTGTAAGAGAGGGCATCTATTATGGTTCGGCAGCAGTTAGTCGGCCTGGGGCTCAGAGTTCTTTATTTTCCAGCGCTGAATTTGCAGAATTTTTAAATTCCAGGTCTGAATGATAGGAGGTCTGTGAGATGAAAAGAGGAGTATTATTAAATAGTTATTTAAGTGGCCTGATTGCAGATTTAGGTCATAAAGATAAAATTGTGATTGCTGATGCAGGGCTGCCAGTTCCTGCTGGCGTTGAGAAGATTGATCTGGCAGTAAGTTGTGGCCTGCCTGGTTTTGTTGAAACTTTGCAGTCAGTTCTCTCTGAATATCAGATTGAAGCAGGTATAATGGCTGAGGAGATAAAGACTGAAAATCCAGTGGTTCTTGATGAGACACTGGCTGTATTACCTGAGGAAATAGAACCAGAGTTTGTTAGCCATGAGGAATTTAAAAGGATGACTGAGGATTGCAGGGCAGTTATCAGGACAGGTGAATGTTCGCCCTTTGCCAATATTATTTTAGTTGCCGGGGTGACCTTTTAATGGCTAATAAATTGCTTGAGATGAAGAATATTAGCAAAAGCTTTCCTGGTGTGCAGGCTCTTTCAGAAGTTGATTTTAATGTTGATAAAGGCGAAGTCCATGCTTTAGTCGGTGAGAATGGTGCCGGTAAATCAACATTGATGAAGGTTTTGACTGGAATCCACCCTGATTATGAAAAGGGCAAGATATTTTATAAAGGCGAAGAGGTTAGATTTAAGAGTCCGGCAGAGGCTCAGGCGGCTGGTCTGGCAATAATTCATCAGGAGTTAGAGTTGATTCCAGAACTGACAGTTGCTGAGAATGTCTTTTTAGGCAGGGAGCCTGGTCGTGGCTGGATAAATAAGCGAAAATTGAAGGCTGATACTAAAAAGATCTTTGACAAGATGGGTATTGAGATAAATATTAACAAAAAGATTAAAAACTTGACTATTGGTAAACAGCAGATGGTTGAGATTGCCAAAGCTATCTCTCAGGATGCTGAGATTATTGCAATGGATGAACCGACATCCTCTCTGTCTCAGCAGGAAGTTAGAATTCTTTTTGATTTGATTAAGGATTTAAAAGCAGAGGGGATTGGGATTATTTATATTTCCCATCACCTTGAAGAAATCTTTGAGATCTGTGACCGGGTAACTGTGTTACGAGATGGTTATAAAGTTAAAGAACAGGCTGTGGCTGATACTGACAGAGACGAGATTGTCAGGCAGATGGTTGGCCGGGATGTTGAAGATAGATTTCCAGATTTTAAAATTGATGAAGGTAAGCCTATCTTTGAGGTTAAAAATCTGTCAGTGCCAGGTTTGATTTCAGATGTTTCTTTTGAGGTGAAAAAAGGTGAAATCTTTGGGTTGGCAGGCTTGATGGGATCCGGACGTTCTGAGATTGCCAGAGCTATTTATGGTTTATATAAAAAGCGGTCTGGAGATATTTATTTAGAAGGCAGAAAACTAAATATCAAATCTCCTGGAGATGCAATTGATAATGGTGTCTATTATCTGACTGAAAATAGAAAAGATGAAGGTCTTATACCTGAGCTTTCAGTTGGTGAAAATATGAGTCTTTCAATTCTTGAGCAGTTGACCTTTGTCAGGGGAGTTATTTCAAAAAGGAAAGAGAAGAACCTGGTTAAGGATTTTATTTCCAAGTTAGATGTCAGGACCCCTGGTCCCTGGCAGTTGATTAAGAATTTAAGTGGAGGTAATCAGCAGAAGGTTATTCTAGGCAGAGTTTTATCGACTGACCCTAAACTGATTATTATGGATGAGCCGACTAGAGGTATTGATGTTGGCGCTAAACATGAGATTTATAAGTTGATGGAAGAACTTGCCGCTGAAGGTGTTACAATTATCTTTATTTCTTCTGAATTGCCAGAGATCTTGAATTTGACTTCAAGGGTTGGAGTAATTTATAATGGCAGACTTCAGGGAATTATTGATGGTAGTGAAGTTACTCAGGAGAAGATAATGAATCTGGCAACAGGAGGTAGTTGATAGTGGAATATGCAAGTAACGAACAGAAAGATAAATATAAAGAATTCATTCTCCAGTTTTTAGATAAATTTAAAGCCGGAATTGGCCTTCTGGCGATGGTTATTGTTATGTCTTTTTTAAGCGATCGCTTTCTGACACTACCGAATATGTTAAATATCTTCCGACAGGTTTCAATTATGGGGATTATGGCTGTTGGAATGACTATGGTTATTCTGGCCCAGGGTATTGATTTATCTGTTGGTTCGATTCTTGCTCTTTCTGGTGCTGTCACTGCTGGAATGATGGCCGGTGATACCAGTATGGTGCTTTCTGTTTTAATTGGTCTTGCAGTTGGTACCGGTCTGGGGCTTTTTAATGGGCTGATGATCTCTAAAGCTAAATTACCTGATTTCATTGTTACTTTAGCAATGATGAGTATTGCCAGAGGACTGGTTTTAGTATATACCGGAGGAAGGCCAATTTCTGGTTTTGATCCTGCTTTTAGGACTATTGGTGGTGGCAGGGTTGGTATGGTTCCAATTCCAGTAATTATTTTTGCAGTGATATTAGTAATTGGCTATCTGGTTTTAAATAAGACTACCTTTGGCAGATATATTTATGCAGTTGGAGGTAATCAACAGGCTGCCAGACTTGCTGGAATTAATACAGATAGCATTAAAATAAAGGTTTATGCAATTAGTGGGTTTTTATCTGCAGTCAGTGGTGTAATTTTAACTTCAAGGCTTAATTCAGCCCAGCCGACAGCAGGTGTTGCCTATGAGCTTGATGTTATCGCTATGGTTGTTTTAGGTGGTACCAGCCTGGTTGGAGGAAAGGGTACGATTGGCGGAACTTTAATTGGTGCGCTGATTATTGGAGTTTTAAATAATAGTCTTAATCTGTTAGGTGTTGCTTCCTTTTATCAGGAAGTGGCAAAGGGTCTGGTTATCCTGGTTGCGGTCTTGCTGGATAGTCTTCAGCACCGGGACTAAGATAATATAAATAGTTTAAAATCTAAAAGGGGGTAATATTAAATGAAAAAGTTAGTTGCTCTGGTTGTTGTTATGTCATTCATGCTGGTTGCAGGTTTTGCTGGTGCTGCTGAAGCCTATGATGTTGGTCTAGCGATTTCAACTCTGGATAACCCGTTCTTTGTTGATTTAGCTGATGGTGCTGAAGAAGCTGCTGAAGAATTAGGAGTTAATCTGACTGTTGTTGATGCCGGTGATGATGCTGCAACTCAGATGAGCAGCGTGGAGGATTTAGTAATTCAGGGAATGGATCTGATTGCGATTAATCCTGTTGATGGTGATGCAATTGTTCCAGCTATTGAAGAAGCCGATATGATGAATATTCCTGTTATTACTGTTGATAGAGGCGCTGAAACTGATGTAGCAGTTCATATTGCATCTGATAATGTTGAAGGTGGCCGAATGGCAGCCGAATATATGGCTGAGATGCTAAATAATGAAGGTAGAGTTATTGAACTTGAAGGTATTCCAGGAACTTCAGCCGCTAGAGAAAGAGGCGAAGGTTTTAATGAAGTTATGGATGAAATTGAAGGTATTGAAATAATTGCCCGTCAGCCTGCCGATTTTAATAGAGCTCAGGGTATGAGTGTTATGGAAGATTTACTTGAGGCTCATGAGAATATTGATGCTGTATTTGCCCATAATGATGAGATGGCCCTTGGTGCAATTGAGGCAATCGATGCCGCCGGTTTAACTGATGAGATTATGGTTGTTGGTTTTGACGCTATTGGCGATGCTTTAACAGCTATTGAAGAAGGTACTTTAGCTGCAACAATAGCTCAGCAGCCTCATGAAATGGGAAGATTAACAATTGAGATGGCAGTTCAACTTCTTGATGGCGAAGAGGTTGATGAATTTGTTCCAGTACCTCTTGAGTTGATAACTCAGTAAGCTATATGAATTAGTTGGTTGAATAAGAATTTGAGTTTAAATATAATATTGTTTTAATAATGGCTGGTGGCCCTGGTGGGCTGCCGGCTTTTTTTGTCTCATATATTGAGATTTTAATGCATAATATTCATTTTACATGTATATTTAATGTATAAAAACTTTGTGAAATATGCAAAGAGATAGGACTTGGTAAGAGTCGGGTGTGGAGGGGGTCTGGAGAGGAGTTTTTGTATATTTATTCAACTGGTAAAAAGTTTAATTAATAGTTGCAAAATAATTCACGATCTAATATAATAGGGTGGTAGTTTGAAATTATTGCTAATTATGAAAAATATATTATGGCGTAAAAATTTTGAATGATATTGAGGTTGCGAATGGGGGGTTAGGCAGGAGTATATGGAGAGTAATAGTTAGTTAATTAATAAAATTAAGAGGTGATTAAGATGAATAATATATTTTATATGGAGAAAAATGAATTGATGCGATTTGTTGAAGATAAGTTTATAGAGATGGTTGATAATGGGTCAATATCGATGAGAGATAAAGAAGTTAAGGATATGATGAACAATAGGGTTGCCAGAGATGAATTTTTGAAAATTGCGATGTCAGATGGTTATTTAATTTTGATGACAGATAATTACCTGCGGGGGATTGAGTGTGAGCAGGCAGGTGGTCTGATGTATCTGGAAGAGATGGATTGTGATGATGAATCTTTGAGTGCTTTGCCAGAGAAAGATTTTAACTGGCTGTCGACTATAATTAAAACTTGTTTTATTAATTTTTTATTTTCTAACGATTATTATCCTGAGGAACTATTTATGACTGAGGGTTACTCATATAAAAATTCTGTCTTGTATGTTGATGATTTTTTAGTTAGTTTATTAGAAAAAGATTCAGTTACTGATAGTGAAAAAGAAGAGATGGAAAGGATATTTGAACTCTGGTTTGAAGCCTTTGATGGTTATGATATTTCAACTTTCGAAAAATATATAATAGAAGTTTTTGATGATTGCTGGGATATTCAACTGGCTTATTTAAAGAGTTTAATGAGTCCTTTTATAGAAAATGGTTACATTGAGGATGATATTGAAGGTGAAAGGTTTATTGTGACGGAGAAGACTTTTAAGTGTATAGATTGGATGAAATCTTTGAAGGGTTTGTAGGGGTGGACTGAATTTTATTAGTGATAAAAAATAATCAGTAAAATACTTTAAATAGGTATTTTTTCTTATGTTTTTGCAGGATATTTAATGATGACGGCGAATATTAATAACAGGGCATAGAACTAAATATTTTGGCAAAATTACTGAAAGGTAATGGCGCAAAGCTATGGGTCTAAAGATGGTTTATCGATGATTGCCAGGCTGCGATGAGTTTTAGATTTTATTAGTTACTGTAGCTATTTTACAGTAACTTTTATTTTTTAAAAACATAGTAAAAAGGTATTATACAATAAATATAGAAGGAGTTTATAATATGTAAGTTTTATTTAAAAATTTGCAGAAATATATTTAGCTTAATCAAAAAAACATAAAGAGGAGTGAAAATGATGAAGTTTAAGAAGACGATGTTGCTGGTTTTTGTACTTATCTTAGTTGTTGGATTAACTGGCTGTGATAACTGGCAGAGTGGGCTTGATGAGGTTGAAAATGCAACCGGGCCTTCATGGGATCTGGATCTTTCGATTCCGTTGTTGCCGGCGACAAATGTTGATGTTGGGGAGGAACTGGCTAAGGAGTTTGATGAGGATTTAGATACTGATGAAGATGGGAATTTTAAAATTAGCCTATTAGAGGAAGATGATAGAGAAATTATAAATGAAAAGATCAATATTGATGATTTTAAGTTTGAACCTGTTGAGTTTGAGCCTGAGTTAGATGGTGTTGAATTTAACCTGGATGATGTAAGTTTTGATAATATAAATTTAGAGAGTAATGCTGATGCTAGCTCACTGGATAATTTAAACTCTGAATTTAAGGTTGATGAAACTGAAAAAATTGATGTAAGTGAATTGACTAATATCGATGGTTTTGAATATCTTGAATTTACTGATGGAAGTATAGTTGTTGAGATACCAGAGGAATTTGAGTTATCAGATGATGGTGTGAAGATTGAGTTTGCAGGAGAGAAATTAGATCGGATCGATGGTAGAACTTTTAGTTTTGATGGAGTTAGCATAGATAAAGATAAATTTGCTGACGATAATAATGAGATTGAAATAGAAATCATCTTTACTATTGTGGAGTTAGAAGGCGATAAAGATGGAGATTATTCAGTTAGTTTAAGGGTTGATGAGGATCTTGAGTGGGATATTAGAATTGAAGATTTTAATTTAGAATATGATTTTGCTTTTGATTCTGATGTAATCGATGCAGAAGATATTGTTTTTAAAGAAGATAGTAAATTAATATTTGAAATAATAGATTCTGATTTGACTTTTGAAGATATTAAGCTTGTTATTGATGATAGAGAAACTAATAAAGATGGTGAAATAAACCTTGCTGGCATGACATTACAGGAGTTGTCTGATAGTAAAATTGAATTTAGTGGAACTCTTCCTGGCGATTTAAATGATTTTGAAATTGGGATTAATCCTGCTAATTTGGCCTGGGAGGTTAAAGCGGAGGACGCAATTAAATTAATTAATGATGAGATTGAATCAAATGGTAATGACAAACTATTTAGTGAGGAAATTGATTTAACTGATCTTGATATTGATGATTTTAGCGATTACATTAAACCTTCTGCAGGTGGGCTTGAGTTTTTGATTGAATTGACTTCAGATATTGACGGTTTAGGCTTTGAACTTGATGGTTTTGTATTTGATGTGGATGGAGAAGAAGTTGAGGTGGATGATTTTAAGTTAAAAGCTGGAGAAGTTAGTGAGCTGCCAGAAGGTAAAATTGATGATTTATTTGATCTTATTTTTGATAGTGATGATCAGCCAGAGAAATTAACTATTAAAATTGATGGAATAAAAGCTATTAATGAGGATGATAAATTTATAATATATCCAGGGGATAATGAAATTAAAGCCAATGCAAAAATGAATTTTTATCTGGAGTTTGAATTTGTGGCAGATGAGAACCTGGATAATTTTATTTATAGGGCTGAACCTGAAGAATTTGATCTGGATGAAGATACCAGGGATGCTTTAAGTAATAATTTGAGATCGGTAGAGATTGTTCAGGAGATAGTTAATGAGTTGCCATTGAGTGGTGAGATTGAAATCTTTATCAGGGGAGATGAAGTTGATAAAGATGATTTTTATGATGATGGAAATGAGGGCATTTATAGTTCTGGATTGATTAATCTTAAAAAAGATAATCAGAGATATCGTTATCAGCAAGAACTTGATGAAGACTTTATTGAGGCCTTAACTGAAGAGAGCCCAATTTATATTGGCTTTAGAATAAAGATACCTATAGATGAAGATGAACCGGTGAGATTTTCAACGAATGATAGAATTGAATTGAAGATGTGGTCGAATGTGACAGTCAGAGTTAATTCTCAGGATTAAGGGGGTAGACAGAGATGAAAAAATTAGTTGTTTTAGTTATAGCGATTATGTTGGTTGCTTCTGTGTCAGTTAGTGCAAATTCACCGGTCTCCCTCTTTCCTGGGGAGACAGATAATATTGACAGGAATCCGGCGATGTTGAGTTTGACTGATTATGATTATGCTCTGCAGTTGAATCCATTTTATGGTGGAGCTTTCAATAATGCCTGGACTTTTAATCAGGTCTTTGATAATTTAAATGCTTATCTTGATGATTCCAGGAAACGAAATATTTTAGAATCTATTAGTGATAATGGTTTAGGTGTTGGGGCTGAGTTGAATTCTGGTCTGGCCTTTGGCCGGAATGATTGGGGCTTGCGAACTGGATTGAAATCTTATGCTGCAGCCACTATTGATAAAGAGGTCTTTGAGTTTATCTTAGAAGGAATGGCGACTGATGATGAGCCATCGATTGATTTGAGGCTGGATAATACCAGGTTTAATGCCAGAGCTGTTGTTGATACTGGATATGCCAGGGGCTTTGCTTATGAAGATATATCCGAGCAGATTGGATCTGAGCAGCTTGATGAGATGATTGCTGACTGGGAGTCATTTTATGTTGGATTTGGTGTTCATCACCTATTAGGTCTTGCCAATGTTGATGGTGGTTTGACTGGAAACGCTAATCTCGAGTTTACTGATGAGACAAGTATTGAGGTTGATGGTAGAATGCAGTTTGATTATACAACTCCTGCTGATGATGGTTTAGGACAGGGTCTGGCAATGGATTTTGGATTCTGGGGTAGTCCAAATCCTGAGTGGGAAGTTGGTTTTGCTGTCAATAATCTTGGATTTGTTCGCTGGCCATCTGCTACCAGATATAGCCTGGAAGAGGAGATTTATATTAGACTGGAATCAGCTGATGAACTTGATGGTGGATTTAGATTTGTTGATAGAGATGGAAATGAGATCGATGATTTTGAAGACCTGATTGAATCTGATGAGGTGACTGAAGAGCGGATAGGTTCTTATATGACTGCAAGTCCTGTATCTATTAAGGTGGATGCTGTCTATGATGCCCATCCTAATGTTGATTTAGGTGGTTCTGTTGGTTTCTATCAGGCTCCGAGGAATAATTTCAGCCTGGCTTTTGCCAGTAAGTTTACTTATCCTGAATTTATGCCGGTGACTCTGGGTATTAATTATGATACTTTCAGGAGAAATATTTCGCTGCCATTTAAGCTCGGTTTTAGAACTGAGCGCTGGGATATTTTAAATCTTTATGTTTCTGATTTGAGGATGATTCCAGCCCATGGCCGGGGTTTAACTGTTGGGTTTAGTACTGGTTTTAGATTTTAGATAATGACTTAATAAATTTAAAATCCCTCAGGATCTTTTGATTCTGAGGGATTACTATGTTTAAAAATAATTTTTGATAATTATTCAGTTGTCATATCTTCAAATATTTTTACGACGTTTTTTCTGGCATTTTCAATATGGCAGCGGACTATTTCTTCGGCCTGTTTAATATCGTTATCTTCCAGGGCATTATATAATTCTTGATGTTCTTTAAATGCTTCATCCATCCGACCTCTTCTGCTGAAACTCTGGGATCTAAATCTGGTGATCTGTTCAAAGAGGGTATCCAGTACTTTCTGGAGCCAGCGGTTATCTGCTGCTTCATATATAATCTGATGGAAGGCTATATCTACCTCTATGCATTTTTCCAGGTTTTGCTGACTGGTGGCAGTTTCTAATTCCATTAGATGATTTTTTAGCTGGGATTTTTGCTGATCAGTTAAATTAGCTGCAGCCAGCCTGACTGCAAGGGCTTCAAGTTCGGCTCTAACCTCAAATATATTATCAATCTCTTTTTTGGATTCGATTCCTGCTACAAAAATTCCTTTCTGGGGATGGATTTCTATAAGTTCTTCTAATTCCAGCATTCTTATAGCTTCTCTGACTGGAGTCCTGCTGACGTTTAGTTCTTCTGCGATTTTAACTTCTATTATCTTTTCGCCAGGGTCCAGCTTTCCTGTTAGTATTGCCTCCCTTAACACCTCATAAACCTGCATTCTAAGGGGCTTATAGCTATAATTATTTAATGATGGCAAGTTGTATTCTGTCATTTTCGGCACCTCTTTAATTTAGTATACTAATATATTACATTATAATATTATTGGCTGCCTTTGTAAAATTTAAAATCCATGTATACAGGTATTTAAAAAGCAAATCGATTTACTTTAATTCTTTAATTGCTTATAATTTTAATAATCTTAAAGGAGTTGAGTAAAATGGAGAATAAGATTAGAGAGGATAAAGTTTATTCTGGTTGTGCAATTGCAGCAATTATGGATAGAAGAAAAAAGAGGTTTAGTTCTGATAGGATTGTAGAATCAATTACCAGTATGAAGCCGCGATCGAATGGCTTGGGTGGAGGCTTTGCAGGCTATGGCATATATCCAGAGCATAAAGAAAATTATGCCTTACATATATTTGCTAATGATCAAAAAGCTGAATTAGAGCTAAGGGAATATCTTGATCGATATTTTGAGATTATTGAGGAAAGACCTTTTAGAGTCAATAGGGGTGTCAGTCTGGATAATGAGCCTGAGCTTTTAAGATTTTTTGTTCAACCGGCTGTTAGCGAGATTAAATCAAGCAGTTATTCTAATACTCTTGCTGAAGAAGATTATATCTTTAAAAGGATTATGGAGATTAACAGTCAGCTTGATGGAGTTTTTGTTGTTTCATCTGGCAAGGATATGGGGATCTTTAAGGGGCTGGGTTATCCTGGTGAGGTTGCTCAGTTTTACAGGCTTGAAGAGTATTCAGGATATCTATGGACTTCCCATGGGCGATTTCCAACCAATACTGCAGGCTGGTGGGCTGGAGCTCATCCTTTTGGGCTTCTTGGCCGTTCTGTGGTTCATAATGGCGAGATATCTTCTTATGGCACAAATAGCAGATATGTTGAGATCTTTGATTATAAATGTAGTATGGCAACTGATACGGAGGTTATTGCCTATCTTCTTGATCTTTTGATCAGGAGACAGGGGATTTCAGAGCAGATTGCCTGTCAGGCGCTGGCGGCTCCCTTATGGGATAAAATAGCCAGACTGGATGAGCCAGAAAAGAAACTATTAAAAAAGTTAAGGATTATTTATCCAGATGTTTTATTAAATGGTCCATTTTCAATTATTGTTGCTGATAATGATGGCCTGGCTGTATTAAATGACAGGATTAAATTGCGGCCAATGGTTATTGCTGAAAAGGGTGCCAGGTTTTATGCAGCCAGTGAGGAATCTGCTATCAGGGCGGTTGAACCGAATCCTGATAAAGTTGAATTTCCTGCTGGTGGAATGCCTGTAATTGAAAAGGTAGAGGCAGGTGAGATGGTATGGCAGCAGGTAAATTAAACTCAGGATACAGAGTAAGTATTAATCAGAATAGGTGCATAGACTGTGGAATCTGTGAAGAGGAATGTCCCTATGGGGTTTATGACTTTAGTGATGGCGGTCCATTAGAGATTAAAGATGAAAAAGAATGTGTTAACTGTCAGAGATGTGTTAGTTTCTGCCCTAAAAATGCTATTACTATCGAGGAAAATAAAAATAAACCGGTAAAAAATAGTCACTGGTCTTCCAATCATATTGATTATATCAGGCGGCAGGCCAATGGTGGAGGAATTTTATTATCAGGTATGGGTAATCCAGAACCTGGTAAGGTTTACTGGGACCATCTTAATTTAAATGCCAGTCAGGTGACCAATCCGGCTATTGATCCTTTAAGAGAGCCGATGGAGTTAAAGACTTTTCTTGGCCGGAAACCAGATGGATTGGAATTTAATGAGAATGGGGAGCCAGAAGAGCTGCCACCACAACTGGAGCTTGAGACACCAATACTCTTTGCAGCTATGTCCTTTGGCTCTATAAGTTTAAATGCCTGTAAGGCTCTTGCCAGTGCTGCCAGTAAATCTGGCATAATGTATAATACTGGTGAAGGCGGACTTCATAAGGACCTTTATCAGTATGGAGATAATACTATTGTCCAGGTTGCTTCAGGGAGATTCGGTGTTCATAAGGAGTATCTTGAAGCTGGCAGGGCAATCGAAATAAAGATTGGCCAGGGTGCTAAACCAGGAATTGGTGGCCATTTACCTGGTGAAAAGGTAAGTCAGGATATATCTGAAACGCGAATGATACCGAAAGGGACTGATGCCTTATCGCCAGCTCCCCATCATGATATTTATTCGATAGAGGATTTAAAGCAGTTAATTTATGCTTTAAAGGAGACGACAGCCTATGAGAAACCAATAATTGTAAAGGTATCAGCTGTTCACAATGTGGCAGCAATTGCTGTTGGTGCAGCAACAGCCGGGGCTGATATTATTGCAATTGATGGCTGGCGAGGCGGTACTGGAGCTGCTCCGACTATGATCAGGAATAATGTTGGGATTCCAATTGAACTGGCTCTGGCAACAGTTGATGATAGATTGCGAGAAGCTGGGTTAAGGCAGAATGTTTCAGTCATTGCTTCAGGTTCAATCAGGACCAGTGCTGATTTAGTTAAAGCTATAGCTTTAGGGGCAGATGCCTGTTATATAGGGACTGCTGCTTTAATTGCTTTAGGTTGTAGCTTATGCAGGAGCTGTTATTCAGGAAGTTGTAGCTGGGGGATAGCAACCCAGAAACCGGAACTTTATGAAAGGCTTGATCCCGAAGCAGGTGCTGAGAGGCTGATTAATCTAATCAAGGGCTGGTCTTATGAAATAAAGGAGATCCTAGGTGGGATGGGTCTTAATTCCCTGGATAGCTTAAGGGGGAATCGTTTGATGTTAAGAGGTGTTGGTCTGAATTCGAGAGAGTTGGAGATATTAGGTGTTAAACATGCAGGTGAAAGTTAAGATGGAGGAATTAATATGGTGATACGAGATAGTTCTGTAATAAATGGATATGGTTTAGGTTTTAAAAAGTTAAATCAGTTAATTAGAGAGAAAATTGAATCAGGCCAGGAGTATTTTCAGCTGGAGGGCATTAATGGTCAGCGGTATATAGGAAGTGGATTAGGCAAAGATATTGAGATGGAGATTAATGGGCTGGCTGGCAATGATCTGGCTGCTTTTGCTGATGGAGTTATGATCAGGGTTAATGACAGTGTTCAGGATTGTGTCGGTAATACTATGAATGCTGGTAAAATAATAATAGATGGTCATGCCGGGGATTTGCCTGGATATTCTCAGAGAGGAGGCAGCATTTATATCAATGGTGATGCCGGCTATCGGGCTGGGATTCATATGAAAGGTTTTAAGGATAAACAGCCGTTACTTATTATTGGAGGTAAGGCCGGAGATTTTACTGGAGAATATATGGCTGGAGGCAGAATAATTGTTTTAGGAGTTGGGCTGGAGAAAGCGGGGTCAAATTTGATTGGTGATCAACTTGCTCCAGGAATGCATGGAGGTCAGATATTTATAAGAGGCAAATTAAGTTCTGATGATTTAGGACCTGAGATAAAACTTGCAGAATTGAATCAAGGGGATTTGGAGTTTTTAGAAAGGGAAATTGAGAATTTTAAAGATTATTTTAATTATAAGAGTCTAAAGTTAGATTTAAATAGTTTTAGTAAGATTATCCCGAACTCAAATAGACCCTATGGAAATATGTATGTATAAAAAAAGTCCTGGAATTAAATTTCCAGGACCTTTATTTTTGGTTATTTAATAAAGTCTTAAGTAGTTATCCAGCTCCCATTGATGTACTTCAGCTTTGTATGTAGACCATTCAGCCTGCTTGGCTTGAAGAAATTTATTAAGAACATGATTGCCAAGAGCTTCTTTGATAATATCATCTTCAAGTAAAAGGTTTACTGCCTCCATGATGTCACCTGGAAGACTTTTAATATTTTGTTCTTCTTTTTCAGAGCTGGTCATACAGTAGATATCTTCCGTGACTTCAGCTGGTGGTTCTATCTTATTTTTTATACCATCAAGCCCTGCCTTTAACATTACAGCTGTGGCCAGATACGGGTTGGCTGAAGGGTCAGGGTTTCTTAATTCCAGTCTTGAACCTTCGCCATGACAGTCAGGAATTCTAATTAATGCACTCCTATTTGAACTTGACCAGGCAACATAAACAGGTGCTTCATAGCCAGGTACCAGCCGTTTGTAAGAGTTAATTGTAGGGTTGGTAATGGCTGTTAAGGCCCGGGCATGTTTTATCAGGCCGCCGATATAGTAATAGGCTATATCGCTTAAATAAAGATCATCATCAGAATCATAAAAAGCATTCTGGCCATTACTGAAAAGTGACTGGTGAACATGCATGCCTGAACCATTTTCTCCAGCGATTGGTTTTGGCATGAAGGTAGCGTGAAGATTTTCCTGGCTGGCAATAGTTTTAGTAACAAACTTGAAGGTACAGATATTATCGGCTGTTCTTAAGGCATCTTCATATTTAAAGTCTATTTCATGTTGGCCAGGGGCTACTTCATGATGGGAAGCTTCAATTTCAAAGCCCATTTTTTCAAGTGCCAGAATTATATTTCTTCTTGTATCCTGAGCCTGATCCATTGGAGAAAGATCGAAATAACCACCATCATCATTAGGGATAGTTGTTGGATTGCTGTTTTCATCGTATTCAAAAAGAAAGAACTCTGGTTCTGGACCGACTTTCATGGTATAACCCATTTCTTTGGCTTCTTCTAAAACTTTTTTTAATATATATCTGGGGTCACCAACAAAGGGACTGCCATCAGGACAATAGACATCGCAGATTAGCCTTGCTACTGCTCCATTTTCTTCAGGGCGCCAGGGGAAGAGACTGAATGTATCTGGATCAGGCCTTAAATACATATCTGATTCCTGGATTCTAGTAAAACCGTCGATTGAAGAACCATCGAACATAATCTCGCCATTGAGAGCATCTTCTAATTGATCGATTGTAATTGCAACATTTTTAACTGTTCCAAGAATATCACTGAACTGAAGTCTAATAAATTTTACGCCTTCTCTGTCTGCTAACTTTAGAACATCTTCTTTTGTCATTTTACTCATCTTAATTCCTCCTCAATTCTTATATCACTTATAGTTATTATATTAACATGTTAAAGCATTGAGATTAGAAAGTAAATGAATTTTTGGGTTAGATACATGTATACAGGAATATTTATAATAATATTTATGCAGGAACTTTTTGTTTTATAGAGAATAATAAATTATACCTATTAAAAAGCAAATGATCTTTTAGAATATTATATAAATAAAATTTGATTGGGGTGGAGCCTGTGAAAAAGTTAGTATTAGTTTTCTGTATAATACTTACACTTACATTAATCTTTGCTGGAGATCTACAGGCAGCAGATTTTGGTCTTTTTGATGATTATCAGTTCATGGCCGGGGCTATGTATACCAGACCGGAAATGTCCGGGTTTACTGAGTTTTTTGAGGGAGAATATGGAGCAATGGCTGATGAAAATCAGGTATTTGCAGATTTGCTGGATAATTTTAATGGCGAAGATTTTGAAGGTGCTGAAATGTCTGGCTATTCATTTAGGTATAATACTGATTATCCCTCTGGTCCAATGGATTCTTTTGGGGTTTATTTGAACTTGATTAATTCAACGGAGTTTGGTTATAGGGCTTTATTGAACTATGATCTATTTAGATTGGATTTTAATGCCAGGGGGAATAATGAGCTTAGTGTGAAGTTTGATGGAGATTTTGAAAATTATAATGAAGCTGAACTTATTTATGAGAATAGCTCAGAAATAGATGTTGAAATGCTGATCCATTCTTTTGGGGCCGAGTATCATTTTCCGTTCTTTTCTGGAATAGATAATCAGTTACCTGATTTACTCAGGTTTTTTAATTTTAATGTAGGGGGAGCCTATTACTGGGGATATGGTGAGATGACCTCCAGTGAATATAAACTTGAGCAACTGATTGGAGAAGATAGCTATGGTGATCCAGTCGACAGAAGATATGAAAGTTCAAGTGAAAACAGTTATGATTTGACACTGGCAGGTAGCCCTGGTTATAAAGTTGGGGTAGGTTTTGATTATCCTTTGCAGCAGGGTATGATGGTTTCTGCAGGTGTCAATTATAGGGTTTTGGAAATGGATATTGAAACCTCTGGAAATGGTGATGAAATTATCGGTGATATGACAGAAGATTTTAGTGGATTAGAGATGAAGCTAGGGTTATTTTATCAGTTTTAAAGTTTTTAAACTTAATTATATTTTTTTATTCCAGTCCTGGGTGATTTAGGGCTGGATTTTTATTGCGCAATTAATATTTATTCGTATATAATGAAAAAAATAAAGTTTTTGCAGGACATTTAACTTATATAGAGAATATTATGTTACATATATTTTTTTATAGTGATTTGTGATAAATATTGTCATGAGAGTTATTATGGCAATATTTATCGGTGCAATGTATACAGCAGAGTATCCAGCATATTCTATAATACCTCTATTAATTATGGGAAAACTTCAAAGGAGGTGGTTGGAGAATCAGGTCAGGGTGTAAGTTAATTAGTCAGGTCAGTTTGGAAGTATTGTGCAGGCAGAATCACCTTGAAAATTAAATTAAAAGGGGTGCACAATAATGCTAAAAGCAAAAAATATTTTAATGATTGGCCTGTTGAGTGTGATTATTGTGGTTGGGTTTGGCCTGGCTGGGTTTGCAGAAGAAGTTCCTTATGGTGGTTGGTTGGATAGAATAGTAGCCGAAGAGGAAGCATCGACAGCTGCTGGTGTTACTAAACTTGGAACTGGAGATCTGGGGGTTTATGCTGATACTATTACTGAAATAGATATTTATGAAATGATACTTGATAATCCAGAAATTTTATATGCAGAATCTTTTGGTTCATATAATGAGCTTTCCTTTAACCCTTCAGGTCCTATATTTGAAGAGACTGGTAAATTAAATCCATTTGCAGTGCCTAGAGTTAGAGAGGCGATGAACTGGTTGGTCGATAGAGAATATATGGCCGCAGAGATATTCGGTGGTATGGCTGTTCCTCGACTATTTCCGATTACTTCAGCTTTCCCTGATTATGCTAATATGATCGAAAAAGTAAGGGAGCTAGAGGTTCTATATAGTCATGATCCAGATAGAGCTGAAGCTGTAATTACTGAAGAGATGTTAGAATTAGGTGCGGAAAAGGTAAATGATATCTGGCATTATGAAGGTGAACCAGTTGAAATTAGCATTTTAATTAGAACAGAAGATGAAAGAACAGAGGTTGGAGATTATGTTGGCACCTTGCTTGAACAGATTGGATTTAGAGTTGAGCGAAGATATGCAACTGCTGCTGAAGCTTCACCTATCTGGTTGACTGGTAATCCTGCAGCAGGAGACTTCCATATTTATACAGGTGGCTGGATTACAACTGTTGTAGATAGAGACCAGTCTACTAACTGGGAGTTTTTCTATACAGATCGTGGCCTTGGAGTCCCATTATGGCAGGCATATGAACCAACTGAAGAATTTAATACTGCCACTCTTCGCTTAGCCCAGCGTGATTTTTCAACTATGGAAGAACGGGCTGAATTAATGGCTATGAATATGGAATTAGGTTTAGAGGATAGTGTCAGGATCTGGCTGGTTGATCGGCTTGCTGTTAATCCTTACCGTTATGACGTTCAGTTAACAACTGATCTGGCAGGAGGTATTTCTGGATCTTATCTCTGGTCCCATACGATCAGAAAAGTTGATGAGGTTGGTGGTCAGGTCAATATTGGTCTACCATCAGTTTTGCCAGAGCCATGGAATCCTTTAGATGGAAGTAACTGGATCTTTGATATGATGCTTATTCGGTCTACTGGTGAATTAGGCTATATGTGGGATCCATATACTGGCCTCCATCACCCAAATATGTTTGAATCTGCTAAAGTTGTAATCGAAGAAGGTCTGCCAGTTACCAAAACTCTGGACTGGGTTGAGCTAGAATTTGTTGAAGGTGGGACACCAGTACCTGAGGATGCCTGGGCGGACTGGGATCCTGTTGAGCAGAGATTTATAACTGTTGGTGAAAAGTATCCAGATGGTGTAAATGCCCGTCGGGCTGTAACTACAATTTATCCTGAAAGACTCCAGGAAAATTTAAGATGGCATGATGGTAGTCCATTTACAGCGGCAGATATTGTCTGGTTCTATATTATGGAATTTGATAGAGCCTTTGAAGAGAGTGACTTCTTTGATCAGGCCCAGGTCACAACCTATCAGTCATTGATGGATACTTTAAGGGGTATAAAAGTTATCGATGGAGATCCGATTCAGGTTGAATATTATTCAGATCTCTACTATCTTGATGCTGAGCATTTTATACCTTCTGGGTTCCCATATTATGATCAGGGTCCAGGAGCCTGGCATAGTTTAGCTGTTGGTTATTTTGCTGAAGTTGCTGAAGAAGTAGCCTTCTCATCAAGTAAAGCTGATCTCCTTGAAGTCGAGCATCTCAATATGGTTGGTGGGCCAAGTCTTGAGATTTTACAACGACATTTAAATAGGGCTATAGAAGAGAGTATAATTCCTTATGAGAATACCCTTTCTGAATTTATCTCTGAAGAAGAGGCCTATGAGAGATATCAAAATCTTTATGAATGGTATCAGGATAAAGGCCATTTCTGGGTAGGAACAGGACCTTATTATCTAGATGCTGTCTATCCAGTAGAGGGTATTGTAGAATTGGCTAGAAATGAAGACTATATGTACCCTGCTGATCGCTGGGATATTTTTGTTGAGCCAATAATTCCAGAAGTTGATATTACAGGACCTGGTGCTATTAGAATCGGTTCAGAATTTACAATTGATATCAATATAACCTTTGATGGCGAGCCTTACTCTCGTGAAGATTTAGATACAATTATACTTTTAATCTTCGATGAAAATAATCGTCTGGTTGAGACGTTAGATGCTGTTTACGTTGGTGAGGGTTATTATCAGGTAGAAGTTGGAGAAGAGATTACTTCTAGACTGGCATCTGGTACAACTTTAGTTGAAGCAGTTGTTACTTCCAGACTTGTCGCGCTGCCTTCAATGGAATCCCTATCAATTGTAACTTTCAGATCTGGTAATTAATTGCCTGTTTCTTGAAATATTAGTCCCTGGCTGCAGAGAAATTTAAATCTCTGCAGCCTCTTATAATTATTTTGAAGGGGGTGTGGAGATGGATCATAAATTAGATGATCCTGATATTCAGGAACAGGAAATTGATATTAAAGAAAAAGTTAAAAGAAAAAGTAATTTAGGTAGAATTATTAAATATTTTGGATTTAGACTGCTGGCCCTATTTATTACAGTTGTTATTGCAATTTATATTTTAATTTTAATAGCCAATATGGGAGGGGCAGTAGATAATATTAGAATGGGACAGATAAGAGAATCTGTTGGTATGACAATGATGGGTATGTCATCTGAAATGGCTGAGTGGCCCCTTGAGCGGAGAAGAGAATTTGAACAGACTCTGGTAGACCAGGAAATTGAGCGCCTGGGTCTAGACCAGCCCTTTATTATAAGAAGTTTTTATTATCTCTGGGATGCTATAACTTTAGATTTAGGCAGGGCTGAAAGGATGACAAGTGATGCCGGTTCCAGAAGAGTCCAGTTGATAATACTTGAGCGATTACCTCCGACATTAATGCTGATGATGTCTTACTTTTTATTAATGTTCTTTATGGCTTTATTTTTTGCATTATTTTTGTCCCGGCGTTACGGAAGTAAGTTAGATAGGATGGTTGTATTACTGGCACCAAGTTCAGCTGCCCCAGGATGGTTTTATGGGATCTTTTTGATCCTGATTTTTGCAGTTGTTTTAGGTTGGCTTCCATACGGTGGGATGGTTGAAGCACCGCCGCCTAGAGAAACCCACCTTTATGCATTAAGCGTTATTCGACATCTTATCTTACCTGTAGCTTCTTTAATTATGGGGGCATTCTTTATAAATGTTTACAATTGGAGAACCTTCTTTTTGATCTATTCCAGTGAGGATTACGTTGAAATGGCTAAGGCTAAAGGTTTAACAGATCGCTCGATTGAGAGAAAATATATTCTCCGGCCTACTCTGCCACCGATTATAACTTCATTTGCCCTGAGTATGATTGTTATGTGGATGGGTGCTGTTATTTTAGAGCAGATTTTTAACTGGCCTGGGTTAGGTAGAATGCTTTTTGAAGCTATTGGTCTTTTCGATGTACCAGTAATAGTCGGGGGTAATGTTATTTATGCCTATCTTCTGGCTGCCACTGTGTTTGTGCTGGATATTATCTATGCAGTCCTTGACCCTAGAGTTAAAGTCGGTATAGGTTCAGGAGGCGATGACTGATGCGGTTGAGAAAATATTTAAGTCAGATAAGAAGGTATCCATCAGTAATTATAGGTTTATTTATAATTGGACTGCTCATCTTCACTGCAATTGCAGCGGTTATTATTATTCCTTATGAAGAAGCTATAATTCTCTGGAGAGGCGGCGATATGTGGGCTGAGAGTCCGAGGAATGCAAGACCTCTCTATGTTGACTGGTTTACTAGAGGTAATCTGCCTAGAACTGAGATACTTGATTCTAGAGATTTTCCTGCAAATAAAACGAAAGAGTCTTTAAATGGAGTTTATCAGTTTGAAATAATGCTTCCCTTAAATTATCAATATGACGGATTTCCTAAAGAAATGAATTTATTTTTTGAGGCTGATTTTGCTGAAGTTAGGCCAAATATTGCAATTGAGGTTTTAACTCCTGATGGTCGTCAGTATAAGACTAGTGATATTTCAATAACCAGAGATTCAGTTATAAGAATGGAGCAGAGAACTGAATTAAGGAGACAGATGGGTAATCAGTCGCCCAGGTTTGGGATCTTTGCTGATCCTGAACAGGAAGAACGAAATGTATTAAAAGGAGAGTATCAGTTTATTATCAGTGGATATCTTTTTGGTACAGAAGATGATATAGATTTGCGGCTGGTTTCATATGGACAAGTTCATGGATTTGGTGGGACAGACCATCGCCGAAGGGATTTAGGAGTTGCATTGCTCTGGGGTACTCCTGTTGCTTTGATGTTTGGGGTGCTGGCTGCTGTTGGGGCTAATATCACAACTTTTATTATTTCTGCTATCGGTGTCTGGTATGGTGGACTTGTTGATTCAGCAATTCAGCGTGTAACTGAGGTGAATATGATTATACCAACATTACCATTATTAATTTTAATTGGTATGTTTTATTCCAGAAGTCTCTGGGTGATGCTGGCAGTTGTAATTATAAAAGGAGTTTTTGGGCCGGCTATTAAAACCTACAGAGCGATGTTTTTACAGGTTAAAGAGTTACCTTTTATTGAAGCAGCAGAAGCCTATGGGACCAGCAATCGAAGAATTATTTTCTTTTATATGCTTCCTAAAATTATTCCAACATTGATTCCTCAGTTTGTTACTGTAATTCCAACCTTTGTTTTTCTTGAAGCGTCTCTAGCTGTATTAGGTTTAGGTGATCCTGTATTGCCGACCTGGGGCAAAATGTTAAATGATGCTTTAAGTGAAGGGGCACTATTTATGGGGCATTTCTACTGGGTGCTACAGCCAGCAATCCTTCTGATTTTTACCGGGCTAGGTTTTGCCATGACAGGTTTTGCCCTGGATAGAATTTTGAATCCAAGGCTAAGGAGGCGATGATATGGCTCAAGATAATCTGCTGGTAGTTGAAAATATGCACCTATATTTTAAAACCAGGAATGGTATTGTTCAGGCAGTTGATAATGTGAGCTTTAATCTGGAACGGGGAAAGAGCATGGTAATAGTAGGTGAGTCTGGTTGCGGGAAGACGTCCTTAGGCCGGGCAATCTTAAGACTTCTGCCTGAGAATGTCTGTAGATATGATGGTCGCTGTCTGTTAAATGGAGAAGACATAATGGAATTAAGTGATGAGGACTTTAGAAAAATGATCCGCTGGAAAAAAGCTGCTCTTGTACCTCAATCATCAATGAACTCTTTAAATCCAGTTATAAAAGTTTCTGAACAGGTGGCTGAACCAGTTCTGCTTCATAGTCTTGTTGATGATAAAGATGAGGCTTTAAAGCGGGCAGCAGCTGCTTTTAAAAAAGTTGGAATTCCAGTAGATTTTCTTGGGCGTTATCCCTTTGAACTGAGTGGTGGGATGAGACAGAGGGTGGCAATTGCGACTTCTTTGATAACTGATCCAGATTTTATTGTTCTGGATGAGCCTACCTCGGCTCTTGATGTTTTGACCCAGGCCAATATAATGAATGTTTTAACTAGACTAAAACAGCAGATAGATATTAGTTTTATATTGATAACCCATGATGTTAGCACATCCAGTGAAATAGCTGATATGGCCGCAATAATGTATGCTGGCCAGATAGTCGAATTTACTGATGCTAGAACATTCTTTGGGAAACCACTCCATCCCTATTCTGAGAGATTAATGGAGAGTGTACCGACACTTGAAGCTGATGATAAGCTTGGTTATATTCCAGGTCAGCCGCCAAGTCTAATTAATCCACCAACTGGCTGTCGCTTTGCTGACCGCTGTAATGAGAGATTCGAACTCTGCAGTCAGGACCCTCCAGAATTTGTGGTGGAAGGCGGCAGGATGGTAAAATGCTGGCTATATAAAGAGAGTGGTGAGCGCTATGTCAGTTAATAAAAATGAAGTTTTATTAGAGGCCCATGATTTAAGGACCTGGTTTGAGATTAAGAAATGGGGCTTTCTTCATGTTGGTTTTGTTAGGGCAGTCGATGGTGTTAATTTTAAACTTCATAGAGGTGAGTCAATTTCTCTGGTTGGTGAATCAGGCTGTGGCAAGAGCAGTCTGGCCAAGACTATAATCGGGATCAACCGGCCAACTGATGGCGAGTTGGTATTTGAGGGTAAATCTATTAAGGCTGCCAGTGATGGGGATATGAGTGAGTATAAATCGGAGGTAGGTTTTGTTCAGCAGGATCCTTATGGAGCACTGCCGCCTTTTATGACTATTCAGAGAATACTTGAAGAACCGATGATTGTTAATGGGATTAAGGATAAAGCAGAGCGGCAATTCAGACTAGAAGAGGTTATGACTGAATTAAAGCTGACGCCTATCGTTGATTTTTTAGATAAATATCCCCATATGTTAAGTGGTGGTCAGCAGCAGAGAATTGTTATTGCCAGGTCGCTAGTGCTTAATCCTAAATTGATAATGGCTGATGAGCCTGTTTCGATGCTTGATGCTTCAGTTAGAGTTGAAATTTTAGAACTCTTTAGAAAGATACAGTCTAAACGTGAACTTGCAATTATTTATATTACACATGATTTATCTACTGTCAGGTATTTTTCTGAGAGAATCTGGGTTATGTATGGTGGTAAAATCGTTGAGCAGTCGCCGGTGCGGGAACTTTTGCTGGAACCGGCTCATCCCTATACAAGGGCTTTACTTGCTGCTATTTCAGAGCCAGATGCCAGCAATATTGATAAATTTAAAAAGGTGCCACCTGGGGAGCCGCCAAGTCTTTTAAATCCCCCTGCTGGCTGCAGATTTCATCCCCGGTGTGAGTATATGATTGCAGGGTTATGTGATAAAAAGGAGCCGCCAGATTTTGAGCTGGCTGACAATAGAATTACTGCCTGCTGGCTCTTTAAAGATAAGGAGGATGCCAGTGATGTTGCGATTTAAAAGTTCCAGGATGATTATTTTAGGTCTTATTTTAATTGTTGCTGGCTGGTTGTTGGTCTTTGCCATGGTAATTAATCTTGTAAAAGAAACTTTTCTTTTAAGTTTTGTCGGTTATGGGCTGGGTTTAGCTGGTTTCTTTATTGGTTTTATGGCTATCTCCTATCACTGGAACTTAATAAAGGACAGACAGGACAAAAAGCAATTGAGGGATTACGAAGATAATGAGTAGTTAGAAGCTATATTTTAACTGAGGACTTTTCTATCTTAATTGTTTGAAATTTTGGAGATTAAAACTGGGGGCCTTAAGAGGTCTCCATTTCTTATTTAGATATGCTGCTTTTTTTATTAGTTAAAATCTGTTAAAATTAATGCAGGACTATATATAAAAATAAATTAATAATAGAGAGGATACTGATATATGGAGAAAAGTAAAACTAATGGCAGGAAATCTTTGAAGATAATTATTACACTGGTATTTCTGGCGGCATTACTGGTGGTTTTGAATTTTGCTCTAGGATCAATCATTGCCAGGAATTTTCGGGATGGTTTGCAGGAATCACTAGGCGATGATATTTATCTGACCAGAGGAAGTTTTACGGCTAATCCGGCAATGAGATCTCTGGAAGGTGAAGGAATAGAGGTGTATGGCCGGACTGGTAGAGTGACAGCTGATATGTTGGATATTTCAATGAGCTTTCAGGATATGATAGCTTTAGTCTGGGGGGAAAATATTGATGATGATTTTCTCAATACTAAAGATTTAAAGTTATCACTCTTTGGTGTACGTTTAGAGGATAATGATCAGAATCTTTTACTTGCCATGGAACAGTTTGATATGGATTATACAGGTAACGCAGATCTTGAACAGGAACATCTTGATTTTGAGGCTGGAATAAGGGTTAGCCAGATTGATTTAAATCCTGTAAGAAGTAATTTGATTGAATCTGGTGAAGCCGATGAGATTCAATCAATGGTCGGGATTGACGTTGAAGAGTTAAACCTGATTAATATTGTAATGAGGGTAAGCAGTCAGGATTTCTTCCCTGAGGGAATGGAAGAGAGATATGAGTTCAAGATTAACCAGCTTGATTTTGAGACTAATTATCTGGATTTGTTTTCAGAGTTTGATCTAGCCTATCATCTTGAATCAGAAGAAATAGAAGTTTTTGATTCTAGAATTGAGATTGAATTTGCCAGTCAGGAGTTACGACAGGCAATTCAGTTTTTTGCTATGATTTCTGGGGTTCAGCTTAATTTTGAAAATGATCGCTTGATCCTTGAATTTGAGGGCAGATATTAAGGTTGACAGACAGGAGGGGTTTATTATAGACGCTATCAATAACTTTACTGGCGGTGTAATACCGTTAATTTACAGGCAGTATTTAAGGTTTTCTGGCTTGATTTCAGATAAGGTTATTAATAAACCCTTTCAGGTTGTTTCTGTTCCAGTTGAGTTGATTCAGGAGAGTATTAGTCCTTATCCTGAGTATTATCTTGACTGGCTTGAAAATGAGCGACTGGTTGAGACTCCAGATGTTGAAACTGTGAGGAAGAAGAAGGTTCTCTGCCAGGATGATATCAGATTTGCCGGGAAGATAGCTGATGGTGACTGGGATCTGGCCAGACAGGATATAGAATCTATGATCAGCTATATTGCTTTTAAGGAAAGGTTCTTTGATGGTCTGGCCTGGGAAGATACTGTCTATTACAGATTTCTGGAAGAAAAAGCTGCAATTGCCAGGGCTCAAAATTTAGAGCTGCCATTTCCTGATAATTTTGATAAACCGAGAACTCCAGATTATTATTTTGATTATTATCTAGGAAAGCTTAAATACTGGGAAGAGTTATATTATGAGATCAAGGGGTTTGGATATAAGAACCAGGCTACTGGCAATAGTTTTCCCAGGTCCCTCCATTCCAGCAAGGCTATCTATGAGGGTCTGGCTGAGAATGAGATTGAAATAGCTGTAGCCAGGGGTGGGGAATTGCTTTTTGTAGATGGACGCCATCGCTTTGTAATTGCCAAGTTGCTCGGGGTTAAGAATATACCGGTAATAGTTAATCTCTGGCACAGGGAATTTATTGAGAAATTTAGAGCTGAATCTGGTCAGGAGAAATTGACTCCCTCTGTTATAATGAACTGGCTCTTGGGGAATATTAAAGTTTAGGTTATTCAAATATAAGCACCTGCTGCTTAATGTGATATAAATCAAAACATTAATCTTATAATATGTTACAATTAAAGTAGAGTTATAAACTAAAGATTAGTGTTATGCTTTAAATATCAAGAATTTAAAAAAAGCAGGTGATTAGTAATGATTGAGATTTATACAAGACCAACCAAACCATATAGCAAGCTGGCCAAGGCAATCTTTGAAAGCAGAGGCTGTTCTTATGAAGAGTATGATATAGATGATAGAAGAATTTACAGAGAGATGCTTGAAAGGACTGGAGGAGCAAAGACTGCACCTCAGATTTTTATTGATGACAATCATGTCGGTGATTATGACGATCTGGTTGCTGAAACGATTTCTGGCCGGCTGGATGAAAGGTTGGATATTGAGCAGGATATCTATTCTGAGAACTGGGATTTAGCTGTAATTGGAGCTGGTCCTGCTGGAATCAATGCTGGCCTTTATGCTGCCAGGCGTGGTTTAAAGACAGTTTTACTGGCCACAAATATGGGTGGTCAGATGTTAGGAGCAGGTAATGTTGAGAATTACCCTGGTGAGCATAGTATCCAGAGCGATGAGCTGATGGAGACTTTCTGGCATCAACTTTTAAATTATGAGATTGAGATAAAGCTTGGAGAGAAGGCTAAGGGGATAACTGGAGATGACAATCAAGTTGCAGTGGAACTTGCTGGCGGTAAAGAGTTAACGGCCAGGGCTGTGATTGTTGCAACCGGGAGCAAATATAGAAAGTTGAATGTTCAGGGTGAGCAGAAATTTACAGGCAAAGGCATTCATCACTGTGTAATCTGTGAGGGAGATAGATATTCCGGTCAGCCAGTTGCTGTTGTAGGTGGCGGTAATTCAGGGATGGAGGCTGCTTTAGATCTGGCTGAATTAGGTTGTGATGTAAAGTTGATTGATATTCATGAGCGGCTTGGTGGCGAGGATATTCTGGTTGAAAAGATTCACAGTGAGCCTGGTATAGAGGTTTACCCGGAGGCTTCAATTATCAGAATTTTAGGCGGGGAAAGGGTTGAAGCTGTTGAGCTTAAGGATTTAAATACCGGCCATCATGACAAGATTGATGTAAATGCTGTCTTTACTAAAATTGGTCTGGTCCCTAATACTGATTTTCTTGAGGGGACTATAGAGCTTAATGATAGAGATGAGATAGTTATTGATGAGAAGAATCAGACCAGCCTGGTAAGGGTCTGGGCTGCTGGTGATGTTACTAATATCAGGGATAAACAGATAATTGTGGCCGCTGCTGAAGGAGCAAAAGCTGCTCTGCGGGTTAATGAGGAACTTTAATTTGATGAGATAGGGCTGGAATAAGCTTGAATGAAAGGAAGAGATGATGTTTGCTGATAAATTGAAGAGTGTGAGATTTGCATGGGTCTTTTTAATTGCTTTGATGGTGCTGGCTATATCTGGTTTCGATATAGCTGGTGTTGAGGCTGCCGGGATTTCAGAGGAGGTTATATCGGAATTGGAAATCGGCATGGCCGAATCTGATCTGCTGGAGCTAGCAGGTGAGCCTGCTTACAGTGCTCCGACTGGTTATGGATATGAATGGCTGGTCTATAATCAGGATTATGCCAATTATTTTCAGATTGGAGTGGCAGATGGCCAGGTTGTGGCCATTTACAGTAATTCTTTTAATTGGGATTATCAGGGTGTTGAGATTGGTACTGATATTGATAGTTTTAGATCGGCAGTTGATGCTGGCAGGCAATTAGAATTTGAATACAATAATACGACGATTACTTTGAGCCCACCTGATGGGGCGGAAAATTCTATTTTTTTACTTTATGACCCTGGGTCAGAGTCTGTTGTTCATTATTTTATAGATGTTCACAGGGAGCGCTTGACATCTATTCTGGTCTCCGATGTTGAAACGACGATGGCTGCAAGTAATTTGAATTATAATATCAGCTGGGTCAGAGGTTCCAGGCCTGATTTTGAGCCTGAAGAGATCAGTGATTCGGAACAGGAAGAAGTAGATTATTATACTGGCAAGCAGTTTCAGGATCTGGTTAATTCTGTCCGGGTTAGAAATGGGATTCAGAGGCTGGGCTGGTATGGGGCTGCAGCTGAAGTTGCCATTGAGCATTCCCAGGACATGTATTATAATGGTTTTTTCTCTCATCAGTCTCCGACGACTGGTAGTCCTGGAGATAGAGTTCAGGCTGCTGGTATAGATTATCGTTATTTGCTAGAGAATCTCTCTTATGGCTATACCGGAGCAATTTTTGCCCATGAGGGTCTGATGAATAGTTATGGGCATCGGCAGAATATTCTCGATCCTGATGTTAATGCGATTGGTGCTGGTGCTTATCAGAGTGAGGCCTATACTCAGTTGTTTTTGAGATTGGATTAGCCTGGGTTTAGATTGGATAGAAGTAGGAAGGGTAATGGGAGGGGTAATGGATAAAAACTAATTGAAATTTATGAAGGTATTTTCAAGTTGTTGTCGAATTAAGTATTATAGAAGATTTAATTTTAACTGGGGGGAGGCTGAAGAATGGGGAAGGCTCTGGAAGTTTATAGTCTGGGTAATTTTAAAATTCGACGGGGCAATGAAATAATTACAGAAAATATTCATAAGTTAAGTAAACGCTGGGAATTGCTGCAATATTTAATTGTTCATTCAAATAGAGAAGTTTCCAGAGATGAGCTGATTATGGTTCTTCGGCTACATAATAATGATGATCCTGAGGGGGCATTAACTGCGCTGGTTTATCGCCTTCGAAAACTTATAAATAATGGTGATGACTCTGATTATATTAAAACACTGGGTTCGGCATATTCTTTTAATCATGAGCTTGAATACTGGTTTGATGCTGAAGAGTTTGCTATTCTTTGTAATGAGACTGTAGAGTTCATTAATGAAGATTCGACAGATTCTATTGATACTTTTGATAGGGCTTTAAATCTTTATAAAGGCGATTTTCTTCAGGAAGCTAAGTCTGACGAGTGGATCTGGAGTACAAGGAATCATTATCGGGATATTTTAGTTGATACTATGCTTAAGATGGATGATTTTCTCAGGAGTAAAGCTGAATATGAAAAGGCTCTTGTTTTTTATGATAAATTGAATGAATTTGTCTTTTTTGATGAAATGATTATTAAAGGTCTTATACAGACGATGGTTGATGCTGGAAGGTACAGTCAGGCTAAAAAGAAATATGATGAGATTATAAAATTGTATGAAGAAAATGGTTTAAGGGTACATCCAGAACTTGAGGGGATGGCTAATAATCTTAATGCGAATAGGAGTGAATCTCTTCAGGATGTTTTAGATGAAATAAATAATAGCAATCGTAAGGGTCTGGCTTATTTAACAGACTCGGATAATTTTATTAGATTATATAATTTAGAAAAACATAGAACAGAGAGAACCGGGATACCCAGGATGGTAGTTCATATTAGGCTGGTCTCTGAAAATGGATTTGAAGATACTGAAAAATTAGAGGATAAAATGCTTGATCTTTTAATTCGCCATTTAAGGAGTGGCGATATTGTTTGCCGCTGGGATGAGAATCATTTTATTATTCTTTTATTGGATATAGAGAATAAGGATGTTGATACTGTGATTGCTCGGATTGAAAATGCTTTTATTGCCAGGTATGGAATACCAGAGGGTGTAAGGCTGGAGGAAAGAAGTTTTAAGCTAGGGGATTAAATTTTTAATTTAATATTGTGGCTGCAGAGTCTGTAGGATTAATTTCCTGCAGACTCTTTTTTTTATGCAATAAATTTTTATGTCATTCTAGAATCATTCACTTTTTCCGCTTGAATATATATAATTCAATTATAAATATAAATAAATTTGGCTCTCTTATAAATGGGGTGTAAAAATGGAGAAAGCTACTTTGAAAGAAATAAAACCTATCATGGAGAAGCTGAATACCAGGAAGGATAACAATGTCTATATTTCTGATATAGATACTTTTAAGATGGCTTATAACCTCGAAAAGAAAAGGGCAAAAAGGAGTAGGCCATCAGCATACTTGCTGTACTTAAGAGTTATTGGAGAAGGTTTGAGCGAGGATGAATTGGAAATGATTTCAGATAGAATTATATCTATTTTAAATAATAAATTGCGTTCCGGTGATGTAGCATCTAAATATGAAGTTAATAATTTTTTGATTTTAGTTAATAATACAGAAGAGAAAAAGATGAAGTTATTAATCGAAAGGATTAATTACTTTTTTTATAATAAATCTAATTTGAAACAGCGGTCTCCCTGGATTGAAATATTTAAAAAGAGTGGACTTGTTTGGGATTATAAAAAGATAAAATCTGAAATGAATAGATGAATTCAGGGGAAAGTAGAGTAGATCTTTTAATTTAAAGAGGAGGCGAGTAAATTGAAGAAAAAACATGTTAGTGTCTTAATTATTGCATTGGTGGCCTTTTTGATTTTTGGCGGTCAGGCAAATGCTCAAATACTTGTTACAGATTATGGTCAGATAATTCCTTATTTCGGAGTCAGTTATAATACCTTTGATCTTAATTCTGAAGATTTTACTTTTCTGTTGATGGATAAGTTTTATGATGATATTGAAGATTTGGATGAGTTTGGTGATTATTATGATATTGATCAGACAGTTAATAGTGGTATTGGTCTTTATGTAGGTGCTCTTCACTGGTTTGATGCTGAAGAGTATGAGAATATGGCTTTAGGTGCTGAATTTGATTGGATTAATACAGTTGAGATGAGCAAAGATGATGTAAGTATTACAGTGTCAAACATGGGTTTTTTGTTTAATAAAGCTTATAGGTTTGAGGATTCTGAAAATAAATTTCCTGGATATATTGACTTTATTAGTGGTATTGGAGTATATAGATCGAGTTTTACTATGAGAGATAGAGTTGGAGATTTTTATTATGAAGATACTTTCTGGGTACCTGGGGGAAAATTTGCTCTGCAAGGCGCTTATCTTTTTGAAGAACAGGATATAAGCCTGGGAGGAAGAGTAGGATTCCGTTATGGTCGCGCCAGTAGCGAAGGAAATTTAACCTATACAGATAATGGTTTTGAAGTTGGTTTACAGGTGAGTTTTAGGTTTTAATTAAAAGAGAATGGAGGAGATTATTTTGAAAAAATATAAATTAGTTATTTTTATGGCTTCGTTGGTTCTTATAGTCGCTGTACTGGCTGGTTGTACCTCAAGTAACCCTGTTGCTGAGGAGCTTGCTAAGCAGAGGGCGGCTTTGATAATAGGAGAATTTGATGAGATTCACACTATAACTGTAAATGGAACTGAGATTAATCCAGATGAAGATGGTAATTGGAAAGATTTATTTGAGGTTGGTAGTGAAGTCAGATTAGTTGTTGATCCAGCTCCTGGCTGGGAGTTTCTTGGTTGGGATTTTGATGAGAATGCCAATGAGTTAGAAACAACAATAGTAATGTTTGATGATAATACAAGGATTACACCTACTTTTAATGATGGACTTGTTGATGTTGGTGCTGAAGGTTTGGATATGGAAATGGAAACTCAGCCTGGTAATACAGTTGTTGGAGAAAATATTGAAGGTCCACCGGCTGTAATTATAAGTAATAATCAGGGACCAGTTGAAGGTGTTGAAGTTACAGTGAGTATTGAATCTGATCTTGATTTAGATGGTACAATGGTTCAGACCACTGATGAAAATGGTATCGCAACCTTTGATGACCTGGTTATTGATCAGGTTGGTGAAGGGTATGTGTTAGTTTTTGAGGCAGAATTTGCTGATATTCCTTTGAGAGTTGACTCTGAGGCTTTTGATGTGGTAGAGGAAGAATTAGATGTATATACTTTGACCATGGAAGAGCCTAAAGGGGAAGGTACAGTAACTCCTGATGTTGGAGACCATGAATTTAATGATGGTACGGTAGTAGAATTGAAGGCTGTGCCGTCTCGTGGAGAATTTGATGGCGTTTTTGCTAGTAATGAAGATCAGGGGAATGTAGAATCTAATGAAATACGTATCCCAATGTGGAGGTTTAGCCACTGGGAAGGCGATGTTGAAAATAGAGAATCAGCTGAAACGACAATAACTATGGATGCCGATAAAACTGTAAGAGCAATTTTTGTTGAAGATGAAGAGATAGTTGATCCAGAAACATTTGATGTTACTTTTGTAGTAGTTGATGGAGATGGTAATCCAATAGCAGGAGCAGAAGTAGAGCTTGGTCCATTAACTCCACAGACTACAGGTGAAGATGGCAAGACTGTATTTGCAAATGTACCTG